>NZ_JBNFOF010000046.1:0-17333 GCF_057364645.1 Janibacter sp. CFPM2_SD2 | reverse complement strand
GCCACGTCCTCCGCGGCCGCCGCCACGGTGGTCGCGTGCGCCGCTGGGACCACGGGGTGCCCCGAGTGGCGACGCGCCGGCTTGGGGTCGTGCGAGCTTGCGGAAGTCGGCGTCGGAGATCGGCTCGCCGCTGGGCTCGGTGGCACCCATCGCGGTGAGGGACTCGTCGTCGAGCGCGGTCTTCGTGGGCCGCGCCTCGATGCCGGCCTGCTCGGCCATCCGGATGACCTCCTTGCGCTGGTGCGGCAGGACCAGCGTCACGACGACGCCGGCCTCGCCGGCCCGCGCGGTGCGGCCCGCGCGGTGGAGGTAGTCCTTGTGGTCGCCGGGCGGGTCGACCTGCATGACGAGCGACACGTTGTCGACGTGGATGCCGCGCGCGGCGACATCGGTCGCGACGAGCACGGGCAGCGCCCCGGTGCGGAAGGCACCGATCGTCTTGTTGCGCTGCGACTGGCTCAGCCCGCCGTGCAGCGGCGCCGCGGCCACACCGGCGTCGCGCAGCTCGCCGGCGATCCGCTCGCAGCCGAGCTTGGTCCGGGCGAAGATCACTGTGCGGCCGGGGCGCGAGGCGATCCGGGCGGTGATCTGCTTCTTGATGCTCGGCTCGATGAGCAGCAGGTGGTGGTCCATCGTCGAGACGCTCGCCGCGGCCTCGTCGGTGCTGTGGGTCACCGGGTCGTCCATGTAGCGCTCGACGAGGTCGCCGACGCCACGGTCGAGGGTCGCCGAGAAGAGCAGCCGCTGACCGTCGGGCGCGCAGTCGTCGAGGATGCGGGTGACGTCGGGCAGGAAGCCCATGTCGGCCATGTGGTCGGCCTCGTCGAGCACCGCGACCTCGACCTCGTCGAGGGTCAGGGCGCCGCGGTCGAGCAGGTCGACGAGGCGGCCCGGGGTGGCGATGAGGACGTCGACGCCCTTGTCGAGCGCCGCGGTCTGGCCGGTGTAGGACAGGCCACCGGCGACGAGCTTGATCCGCAGCCCGCTCACGTGGACGAGCGGCTCGAGCGAGTCGCTCACCTGCATGGCCAGCTCACGGGTCGGCACGAGGACCAGGCCGCGCGGCTTGCGGCTGCGGGCCCGACCGCCGGCGAGGCGGGCGAGCATCGGCAGGCCGAAGGCGAGCGTCTTGCCCGAGCCGGTCTGGCCACGGCCGAGGACGTCCTTGCCCGCGAGGGCGTCGGGGATCGCAGCGGCCTGGATGGCGAAGGGGGTGGTGATGGCATCGCGGGCGAGCCGCTCCACGAGCACCTCGGGCAGACCGAGCGCGGCGAAGCCGTTGTCCTCGGCGATCGCGACGGGTCCGCTCAGCGAGGTGCGGGCGGACGAGGTCCAGGTGTCGGCCTCCTGGCGCAGCACGTCCGGGTCCTCGACCTGCTCGACGCGCGGCGCGAAGCCGCGACGCTGCTGCTCGCGCTCGAAGCGCGGGGCCGCTCCCCGGCGCCGCTCACCCCGGTCGTCACGACGCTGGTAGCCACCACGGTCATCACGGTCACGACGCTGGAAGCCGCGGTCACCGCGGTCGTCACGACGCTGGAAGCCGCGGTCACCGCGGTCGTCACGACGCTGGTAGCCGCCCCGGTCGTCACGGTCCCGGCGCTGGTAGCCACCGCGCTCCTCGGAGCGGTCGTCACGACGCTGGTAGCCACCACGGTCATCACGGTCACGACGCTCGAAGCCGCGCTCGCCCCGGTCCTCACGACGCTGGAAGCCGCGGTCCACCGCGGTCATCGCGACGCTGGTAGCCGCCCCGGTCGTCACGCCGACCGCCGCGGTCCTCGCGGCGCTCCCAGGTGCGCTGGCCCCGGTCCTCGGTGCCGTCGCGGCGCACCCGCTTTGGGCGGTCGCCGACGGGCACGTCGTCGCGGTCGCGCCAGCGGTCCTTGCCCCGGGGGGCCTCGGTCGGAGCCTGGCCGCGGTGATAGGGCTTCTTCGGGCCCTTGGTCACGGCCTTCTTCTTGGCAGCATTCTTCTGGGCAGTGGTCCAGCGGGGCTTCTTCTTCGCAGGCACGGGTCGACTCTCTCGCTCAGGGGGAGGTGGATGGGCGAACACGCAACGCAGGCGCGGGCGACATCCGAGGTCGAGTGCGATCGTGCGAGTTCCTAGAGGCGGCGACGACGCGGTCGCCGAACCACTAATAGTACCCCTATTGAGGCGGCGCCGACGCCGACCAGGTCGGCGGCGACGTCCCAGGAGTCACCGGAGCGGTGCGGCAGCACGACGTGCTGGATGATCTCGCTCACAGGGGCGTGCAGGGCGCACAGCAGCGCGACGAGGTGCCACCACCCCCTTCGTCCCAGACCGGCGACGAGCACCGGCAGGGCGAAGACCAGCGCGTGGACCGCCTTGTCCCCGTGGGGAATCGGCGACGGAGGGCCGGGCGCCTCGGGTGCGTAGAGCACGGCGACCTGCAGGGCGAGGGCGGCCACGAGCATCGCCGGCACGATCAGCCGGCGCGTGGGCGTGGAGGTCATCGGGCCAGCACAGCACACGGCCGATGGGGCCTCGCACGCCGGACCGTCCTACAGTGGAAGTCATGAGCAAGATCACCGATCTGGATCTCGAGAGCTTCCGCTCCGCCGTCACCGGCGAGGGAACGGTCATCGTCGACTTCTGGGCGAGCTGGTGCGGCCCGTGCCGTCAGTTCGCCCCGGTCTTCGAGGCCGCGGCGGACACCCGGGAGGACATCACCTTCGGCAAGGTCGACATCGACGACAACCCGGAGCTGGCCTCGATGGCCAATGTCTCCTCCGTGCCGACCCTCATGGCCTTCCGCGACGGCATCCTGCTGCACCAGAGCGCCGGCGCGCTGCCCAAGGCGCAGTTCGACCAGCTCCTCGACGCCGTCCAGGACGTCGACATGGACGAGGTCAAGGCGCAGGTCGCCGCCCGCGAGACCTCGCAGGGCTGATCCCGCGAGGTCACCTCCCTTCGCCCTGATCCGGCGCGAAGGGGGTGGTGCGCACCCTCGATCTGTGGTGGGCTGGAGGACCACCCACCACATCAGGAGGACGCATGGGCATCGGCGACAAGATCGAGAACGCCAAGGACCAGCTCGTCGGCAAGGCCAAGGGTGCCGCGGGCGACGCCACCGACAACGAGGACCTGCAGGCCGAGGGCCAGGTCCAGGAGACCAAGGGCGACCTCAAGGCCGCCGGCGAGAAGGTCAAGGACGCCTTCAAGTGACCTGCTGACCACAGACATGACGAAGGGCGGGACCGTGACGGTCCCGCCCTTCGTCATTCCTCCGTTCCCTCAGGAGCTTGCGCAGCAAGCGTCTCGAAGGGATGCAGGACGTGCCCAAGATGGTGGAGGTGGCGGGAATCGAACCCGCGTCCACTGGCAGACAAACAGGGCTTCTCCGGGTGCAGTGCGCTATGGATTTTCTCGGCCCCGGGGCTCGCGCGCACACGTTCCCCGACAGGCCCAGTCACGTAGGAGTCCCGCGATGTCCCGTGACCTGACATCGCAGCAAGATCTCTAGCTGACGCTGGGATCTAGGTCGAGATCACACCTAGGCCAACGGACTTCGGGCTCGCTCAGGCGGCGAGGGCGAAGTCGGTGCGCTTGGAATTGGCACCTATTGGGTTTGCACGGGGCGTTGACGAGATGACCGTGCATCCTCGACCCGCTTCCCCTGAAGGACCGGCCAATGTCGAAACCGATCACCCCCATGGGATGGACACGTCACGCTGTTCAGTTGTGGTCACTCAGTATGGACTCAACGGTGGCCGGGTCCAAACACATTCCCTAGCGGCGACGCTTGAACTGGTCGGACATCGCCCGCTCGGCCTCGCGGCGGTCCTGCCGCTCGCGCAGCGTGTGCCGCTTGTCGTAGGCCTTCTTACCCGTCGCAAGGGCGATCTCGACCTTGACCCGGCCGTTCTTGAAGTACAGCGACAGCGGCACGATGGTCCGCCCGCTCCCCTGCGCCTTGACCATGATCTTGTCGAGCTCGGCCCGGTGGAGCAGGAGCTTGCGGCGGCGGCGCGGCGTGTGGTTGGTCCACGTGCCCTGGACGTACTCGGGGATGTGCACGCCCTCGAGCCACAGCTCGTCGCCGTAGAAGATCGCGAAGCCGTCGACGAGGCTGGCCCGGCCCATGCGCAGCGCCTTGACCTCGGTCCCCATGAGGGCGAGACCCGCCTCGTAGGTGTCCTCGATGTGGTAGTCGTGGCGTGCCTTGCGGTTGCGCGCGACGACGAGCTCGCCCTGCTCGGTCTTCTTGGCCATGGTGGTCTCCCCCTTCGCTGCTCGTGGTGGTCGAGGGGTCACGGTACCCCGAGGGGACAACCGGCCCACCACCGGTTTTGTGCCCGAAGGGGGGTCAGAGCCAGCCGCGGGGGTCGACCGGGGTGCCGTTGGCCCGGGTCTCGAAGTGCAGGTGGCAGCCGGTGGACGTGCCGGTCGTGCCGACGTAGCCGATGACCTGGCCGCGCGAGACGTGACCGCTGCGGACCGCGAAGGACTGCAGGTGGTTGTAGGTCGTCGCGAGCGAGGTGCCCCGCTTGACGCCGTGGTCGATGACGATCTGGTTGCCGTAGCCGCCGGTCGAGCTCGGCGGCAGGGCGGAGATGATCGTGCCGCTGTCGGCGGCGTAGACCGGCGAGCCGCACGCGCCCGCGTAGTCGCGGCCGGCGTGCAGGCGCCAGGTCTGGTGGATCGGGTGGAAGCGCAGACCGAACTCCGAGCTCACCGGGGCATTGCTCGGCGCCTGGAGGACGCCGCTGCTCGTCGGGGCCGGCGGGTTGGGATCGGGCGCGGAGGCGCCCCCGGAGTCGGAGCTCGTGTCGTCGGAGCTCGTGTCGGTCGAGGGGGGGCCGACCGCGCGGCGCGGGCGCGGGCATCGGCCTCGCGCTGGGCCTGCTCCTCGCGGGCCTTGCGGATCGCGGCCTCGCGGATGCGCTGCTTGCGGGCCCGCTCCTCGAGGATCTTGGTGAGCTTGTCCGACTGCGCCTTGAGGCTGTCGACCTGCCGCTGGTCCTCGCGCTTGGCGTCGCGCAGGTCTGCGGCGGCGCTCGTCTGGTCGCTCTCGAGGGTCTCGAGGGTGCGCTGCTTGCGGTCCGCGCGGTCGCTCGCGGTGCGGGCGGCGGAGAGCTTGCTCTCCTTGGTCGCCTTGGCGTCACTGGTCTTCTTGCGCAGGGCCGACAGCTTGTCGCCGGTCGAGACGAGGTTGGCCCGCGAGGTGCTCAGCTCCTCGAGCGCCGAGCTCTGCGTGTCGCCGACGGACTCGGCCATGATCATCTTGTCGACGAAGACGCCCGGGTCCTCGCTGCCCACGGCCACCGACATGCTGCCCAGCCCCTGCTGCTGGTAGACCTCGCCGGCGAAGCCCGCGACCGCGCGCCGGGAGCTGGTGATCTTGGTGCTCGTCTCCTTGAGGTCCTTCTCCGCCTTGTCCTCGTTGGCCTTGGCGAGGTCGTAGGCGGCGACGGCGTCGTCGTACTCCCCCTTCGCCGTCGTCTCGGCGTCCTCCGCGGCCTTGGCGGCACTGCGGGCGCCGGGCAGCTTGGCCCGGGTCGACTTCAGGCGGGTGTAGGCGCTGACGAGGTCCTGCGAGGTCTCGTGCAGGTCGACGCGGGCGTCGGAGAGCTTGCCGTCGACGGCCTTCTTCTGGTCCTGCGGGTCGGGGTCCGCGGCGAAGGCGTAGCCCGCACCGGACGCGAGGCACACGACGAGGGCCGCACCGGTGAGGGCGCGGGCTCGGCGAGAGACAAGGTGACGGGCAGGGCGAGGCATCGAGGCCAACGGTAGACGCGAAGTCCCCCGGTGAACAGCACCCCGGGGGACCTCGGCGTGGCCCGACTCAGACCTTGAGGTAGCGCCAGAGCGTGACGGTCGAGGTGCCGACCGCCAGGACGACGACGCCGACGAGCAGGAAGGGGGCGATGACCCACACGTCGTTGGACGAGATGAATGCCGTCCCGGAGTTCTCCTGCAGCAGATATCTGTCGAAGAGGGCCCAGGCCGACACCCAGAGCAGGCCGATCGCCATCACCGCCCCGATGAGGCCCGACGCGACCGTCTCGATGATGAAGGGTGTGCGGATGGTGCGGTTCGACGCACCCACGAGCTTCATGATCGCGATCTCGCGGCGACGGGTGAAGGCCGCCTGCCGGATGGTCGTCGCCATGAGCAGCACGGCGGAGACGAGGGTCAGCGCCGCGAGCCCGACCATGACGGCGGTGATGATGTTGATCGCCCGGAAGAGCGGGGAGAAGACCTCGCGCAGGTTGGGCACGCTCGCCACACCCGGGGCGCCCTCGAAGGCCGAGGCGACGGTCTCGAACTCCTCCGGGTCGGACAGCTGCACGCGATAGCTCGGCGGGATGTCACCGACGCGGATGTGACCGGCGAGCGGGGAGTTCTTGTAGTCCTGCTTGAAGCGCTTGTACGCCTCCTCCTCGGACTCGTAGTAGACGTCCTTGACGAGCGGGCGCATCTCCTCGAGCTGGGCGGCGACGGACTCCTTCTGGTCCTGAGTGGCCGCGCCGGTGGAGCAGTTGGGCTGCGCGCTGGTGTCGGTGCACATGTAGACCGAGACCTGCACGCGGTCGTACCAGTAGCCCTTCATCGCATCGACCTGGCGCTGCGCGAGCAGGCCGACGCCAAGCAGGTAGAGCGAGATCATGGTCACGAGGATCACCGACACGGCGATCGACTTGTTGCGCCGCAGGCCCTCCCAGGCGTCGGCGAAGACGGAGGGCTTCATCGCAGCAGGTCCTCCGCGTCGTCGTCCCAGTCGTCCATCGCATGCACCTCACCGATCGGGCGGTCGTCGGGAGGCGGGACCTCCCCTTCGTCGTGGTGGTCGTCGTGGCGCTCGGCCTCACGCTCGTCGCGGTCACGGGAGTCGACGACCTTGGGCACGTAGCTGCCGCCCTCCTCGTCGCGGATGATGATCCCGTCCTCGAGCTCGACGACCCGCTTCTGCATCTCGTCGACGATGACGTTGTCATGCGTGGCCATGACGATCGTCGTGCCGGAGTCGTGGATGCGACGCAGCAGCTTGACGATCTCGAGGCTCGTCGCGGGGTCGAGGTTGCCCGTGGGCTCGTCGGCAAGGAGCACCGGCGGCTTGTTGACCACGGCGCGGGCGATCGCGACGCGCTGCTGCTCACCGCCGGAGAGCTCGTGCGGCATGCGCTTCTCCATCCCGGCGAGGCCGACGAGCTCGAGGGTCTCGGGGACGAGGGCGCGGATCGCGCGGCGCGGGCGGCCGATGACCTGCAGGGCGAAGGCGACGTTTTGCTGCACCGTCTTGTTGGGCAGCAGGCGGAAGTCCTGGAAGATCGTGCCCACCTGGCGGCGCAGCTGCGGCACCTTGCGCTGCGGCATGCGGCGCAGGTCGTGGCCGCCGACGAGCAGACGCCCCGAGCTGACGACCTCCTCGCGGATCGCCAGGCGCATGAGCGTGGACTTGCCCGAGCCGCTGGCACCGACGATGAAGACGAACTCCCCGCGGTCGATGTTGAGATCGATCTCGTCGAGCGCGGGGTGGCTCTGGTTGGGATATCTCTTGGTGACGTTCTCGAAACGGATCATCAGGTGCTCGGGGCCTTACGCGGACGAAGGGGGGCAAACGGCCGCCTGCAGGATATGTCGCTTCGCTGCGAGCCCGTGACACCCGCGTGACCTCGGCGCGTTAGGTGGCGGTCAGGCAGGTCGTGGTCGTCCTGCGGACGTCCGTGCCTCGGTGGGTCAGTCCTCGGACTTGGCCTGCTCGATGCGCCAGCGGATGCCGGCCTCGATGAAGCCGTCGATGTCACCGTCGAAGACGGCGGAGGGGTTGCCGGTCTCGTGCTCGGTCCGCAGGTCCTTGACCATCTGGTAGGGGTTGAGGACGTACGAGCGCATCTGGTCGCCCCAGCTGGCCTTGACGTCGCCGGCCAGTTCCTTGCGCTCGGCGGCCTCCTCGGCCTTCTTCTGCAGGAGCAGTCGCGACTGCATGACGCGCAGCGCGGCGGCGCGGTTCTGGATCTGCGACTTCTCGTTCTGCATCGACACGACGATGCCCGTCGGGATGTGCGTCATGCGCACGGCGGAGTCGGTCGTGTTGACCGACTGGCCGCCGGGACCGGAGGAGCGGAAGACGTCGATCTTCAGCTCGTTGTCCGGGATCTCGATGGAGTCGGTGCCCTCGATGAGCGGGATGACCTCGACCGCGGCGAAGGAGGTCTGGCGCCGGCCCTGGTTGTCGAAGGGAGAGATGCGCACCAGGCGGTGGGTCCCCCCTTCGACCGAGAGGTTGCCGTAGGCGTAGGGGACGTTGACCTCGAAGGTGGCCGACTTCAGGCCCGCCTCCTCGGCGTAGGAGGTGTCCATGACCTTCGTCGGGTAGCCGTGGCGCTCGGCCCAGCGCAGGTACATGCGCATGAGCATCTCAGCGAAGTCGGCGGCGTCGACGCCACCGGCGCCGGCGCGGATCGTCACGACGGCCTCTCGCTCGTCGTACTCGCCGGACAGCAGAGTGCGCACCTCGAGCTGGCGACCGCCTTGGCGACCTTGGCCAACTCACCCTCGGCCTCGGTGAGGGTGTCGGCGTCGCCCTCCTCGGTCCCGAGCTCGACGAGCGCCTCGAGGTCGTCGATGCGCGCGTCCATCGCATTGATCCGGTCGAGCTCTGCGTTCGCCCGGGAGAGCTTGGAGGTCACGACCTGGGCGGACTCGGGGTCGTCCCAGAGGTCGGGGGCGGCGGCCTGCTGCTCGAGCTCCGCGATCTGCGCCTCGAGGGCAGGGACGTCGGACACCTCCCGCACCGACCCCATGGTCGTGCGCAGGTGCTTGATCTCGGTCTCGAAGTCGACAGCCACGACAGGTCACCTTACGGCAGGAGCACCCCGCTCCCCTACGTCGGCTGGGCGCTGCGGCTCTCCCGCGGGTCGCTGGCGATGAACTGGTTGATCCACCGCGCCCGGGGGTCGCGGTCGATGAGCAGGCTCTTGACGAGCAGGGTGCACGGGATCGCCAGGAGGGCACCCAGCGCACCGAAGACGTAGGCCCAGAAGACGAGGGAGAGGAAGGCGGTCGTCGCGTTGATGCCGACCGCGTCACCGGTGAACTTCGGCTGGAAGATCGACTGGATGACGAAGTTGGCCACGCAGTAGATGGCGATGACCCAGATCATCGTCGAGACCCCGCCCGACAGCAGCGCGATGAAGGCCGGCGGGATGAGGCCGAGGACGAAGCCGATGTTGGGGATGTAGTTGGTGACGAAGGCGAGCAGGCCGAAGGTCATTGCCAGCGGCACTCCCAGCCAGACGAGCGCGAAGTAGTCGATGACGGCGACGATGACGCCGAAGACGGTCGAGACGATCCAGTACTTGCGCACGCGGTAGCCGAAGTCGACGAGGGCATCGGCGACGTCGGGCTTGTGCCGGTGGATGGCCGACAGGCGCCCCTTGAAGCCCCCGGCGTCCATGACGAGGAAGATCATCACCGTCAGCAGGAAGAGCATCGTCGTCGTCAGGCCGGTGATCGTGTTGGCCAGCGAGGTCGCCAGCCCGGTGAGGTTGCGCAGGTCGAAGTTGGAGATGTACTCGTCGATCTCCTGGGCGTCGACCCCCTTCGCCGAGAGGACGTCACGGGCGTCGCGGATCAGCCCGGTGAAGGTGCTCGTGTACTCCGGCTTGGCCAGCTCCGTCGCGAACTTGCTCGCGGCCAGGCCGATGGACGCTCCGAGGAAGGCGAGGATCCCGTAGAGGATGACGATGAGCAGCAGCCCGGAGATGACCGAGCCGAGGAAGCGGCGCAAGACCTTGTAGACCGGGTAGACGGCGATGATCAGGGTCATCGCGAGGAAGGTCGGCGCGATGATGCCTGCCACCTCCCGCAGCCCGGAGATCGCCACCGCACCACCTGCCAGGCCGAGCAGGATCGTCAGGGTCGGCGACAGCGACACCCGCACGCGCGACTCCTCCTCGGGCATCTCGTGCTCGTGGGTCGGGTCAGGAGTGCGCACCTCGGCCACCGGGATGGTCTCGTCGGCGTCGTCGGTCTCGTCGGCCGGCCGCACCTCCCCGTCGGTGGTCTGGACGACCTCGTCCTCCCCATCCCGGTCGTTGAGGAGCTCGCTCTGAGAGTCCCCATCCCGGTCGCTGAGGAGCTCGCTCTGCGAGCGTCTCGAAGCGACATCCGAAGGGGGGTCCGTCACCTTGTCCGGCTCCGGCTCCGCGTCGGGCTCCTCGTGAACGGGCGCCTCGACGACATCGGCCTCGGCACCGTCCGGCTGCGCGTCCTCCCCCGACCGTTCCTGCTCCACGCGTGCATCCTCCTGGACGAGATGGTGCGGTCTGCCCGCCGGCTCATCGTGTCACCTCAAGGTGCGGCGTGGGGGCACGCACCTCAGCCGTCGACGAGCTCCACGAGATGACCGTGGTCGAGGTACCACCGCACGGGATGCTCCCCGACGATCATCGCCCCACCACCCGGCTGCCCGAACCACGCCACCGCCGTGCCCTCCCGCGCATCCGGAAGCCTGTCGACCACGCGGTAGCGGTGGTACTCCGCCCCCACCATGTCCGGCGGCTGCGACCGCATCGCGAAGGGAGTGCCCAGCGCAAACAGCTGCGACCCCGACTCGTGGCCGACCCGGTCCAGGACATCCCCCGGCCCCACACCCGGCTCACCCGCAGTGCCCCGCTGCCGGGTCCGCTCGACGATCCCAAGGCCCGTGACCTGACCCCGTCGAGCCAGCTCCTGCGGATCAGGCGCCACCTCGACCGGCCCCCGCCCCTGCACCAGCCGTTGCAGCACGTCCACCGCCAGCCGAGGATCCTCAAAGGACTCGTAGTGCCGGAACCGCCCCATCGTCATCCCGCCCACGTGGAAGGCCCCCTCCGACACGACCAGCACCCAGCGCCCTTCGGGCGGGACGGGTCGCTCGCGGCGTCCAGCCTGGGTGACGTGAACTACCTCGTACAGCCCTCGACGGGACAGCTCCAGCCTGACTCCGCGCACCAGGTGCGCGTTGACGAACTCCTGAACGGCCTCTCGGAGATCGGGGTAGAGGTCGGCAGACACCTGAGCGCCCCGGCTCCAACCCGTCACCTCCACCCGTCCGTCCGACAACTGCTCGAACAGAGTGGTTCCATCCGTCATGTAGGTGTCAGGGTCGCCCCGCCAACCGATGGTGAACCACTCGCGTCCTTCGTCCTTCACATACGCGCGGAGA
The DNA here is from genome assembly GCF_057364645.1 of Janibacter sp. CFPM2_SD2. Taxonomy (NCBI): domain Bacteria; kingdom Bacillati; phylum Actinomycetota; class Actinomycetes; order Micrococcales; family Intrasporangiaceae; genus Janibacter; species Janibacter sp. CFPM2_SD2. The sequence goes on along the minus strand of NZ_JBNFOF010000046.1, from coordinate 6,159 downwards.
TCCTCAACGGTGGCCACATCAGCCGGTCTCATGAGGCGACCCTTTTCGACGCAGTCACGTGGCGGCGCAGTCCGTAGCCGTGAAGGGCGAGCGGTCCCTGAGGCGCACCCCCAGGCGATGCATCCATCATCGGGCTCACCATTCTGGGAGCTCGTCCGCCGCCAGAGCCACAGCTCGACCGACATCTCCGAGGGTCGCCTGCTGCGGCACGTGCCGAGCGGACTGGTCGGCGGGCACATCCCATGCTTCCGTGTCCCCGCTGATCGCCTGTGGGTAGATCGTCAAACCATGCTCGCCCCCCTCGACGAGGACCTGACGCTCGCCACCAGCGTCCTCGGCCTCGCCAGCCTGCGGGCGGTGAGTGACAGCCGTCACCAAGACCTGCACGACGACTCGCCCCAGCTCGTCCGCCGCGGCATCCCGCCGGACGCACTCGACGGTCGAGGACACCTTCCCGGACTGGCCACCGCCACCAGCGTCGATTCGCGCTGTGACCAACCACGATTCACCAGCACGACGGACGGTCACAGCTCCGCCTGCGGGCAGTGCCAGAGGACTGCGCATTTCTGTGCGCCACGAGCCCGCCGGACGAAGAACGCTCGCACTGGCTTCCGCCGCGAGGTCTGCACACTCCCGGACACTCGCGCCAACAATGGCGGCGTCTGTGCCCTCGTTGAGTTCCACCGTCGCGAGATCCCCGCCGAAGCCCCCACCTGCGCCTTCGGAGACCATTGGCTCCAGCAGCAATCGGCCGCCGCGACGAGTCACGCTGACAAGCACCGTCTCCGTCGACAGCACGGCGTCGGACGGCAGACCCAATCTGGCGGCAACGTACGACCGTCCGGGCTCGCCCTTCGCGCTCAGCCTGGGGTCCAAGACGCCGGACTCGCCCAGGAGCTGCAACACCGCACGCCCCATGGCCGCGTCCGACGGCGCCGACAAGATTTCCGAGATGGAGGTGTCGGTCGACCCCGGATGGGAGGCGAAGAAGGTGTCGACACCGACGTAGTGCTCCACACCGTGCCGGTAGACGCTCACTCGCTGTTTCATGGCCTTCCTTGACCTCCACCTAGGTTCCCGTAGGGCACTCCCCGAGACGGGCAATCCCTGACCGCCCCGGCTACCCGGGTGTCACTCCTGCCCGAGCCCGGGACTCGACGGTCACCGTCACCGACCCACCCAGCTCCTGCAGGAGCCCGCCGATGAGCGGCAGGTCCGCCTCGCCGGTCAGCCGGACCACAGCCGTCCTCCCGTCGGGGCTACCCGTCCCGTCGGCCACCTGCCAGCTCTCGAGGCCGTGCGGCAACGGCCGGCTCGCGAGGTGCTCGGCGGCGCTCTCCTGCACGGTCGCGTCGTCGAGGGGCAGGTCGGAGTCGAGGCCGCGCTCGTAGACGAGCTCGGCGCTGTCGTCGGTCGCCCCGAGCGCGGCAGAGTCGGCCGCGTCGAGCAGCCGCATCCGGGAGATGTGGACCGAGGTGACGGCCAGCGCACCGATGATCAGGGTGAGCGCGATGACGGTCAGCCCCATGATCAGCAGGCTCAGCTGCCCGCTGTCGTCACGGGCCCGGGAGCGAAGGGAGGTCATCGCGCCTCGTACCTGGGCACGGGCGCGGTCTGCGTCGCCGAGACCGGGATCTCGAGCGGGACGACCTCGCGGAAGAAGGCGGGCACGAGCGGCATCGGCACCTGCACCCGGGCGCGAGAAGTCACCGACTCCCCAGGCGTCAGGCACGGGGTCGCCGCGCAGTCGACGGCGATCGTCCCCTGCCCGGGGAAGCCCTGGTCCTCGAAGGCGATGTCGGCCGCGGCCCGGGACCTTGCCGTCGCCGAGGCGTCGTCCTCGGCGGTGACGAAGGCCCGCGCCGACTCGCGGGCGGCCTGCGTCACGGCGTAGGAGCCGGCCTGCAGCCGGGCGAGGCACATGACGAGGTAGATCAGGGGGACGAGGAGCAGGATCGCCAGCCAGACGAACTCGATGACGGCCGTACCCCCTTCGTCCGCCAGGCGGTCTCGGGCACCGGGCCGATCCACCGCGGCTCCCCCGAGGGTCACTGGCTCTCCTCGAAGGCCCGCCCGGTCACCTCGAGCTGCTTGCCGGGACCGAAGGGGCCCACGACGGGCAGCGGCGCCGTGACGTCGACGACGACGACCTCGACGCCCGCGTCGGTGCGATCGACCCGCGCGGTGACGTCCTGCGCGAAGCGCCCGGACAGGCTCCGACCGATGAGGTCACGTGCTCGGCCGGCCCCCTCCTGCGGCGTCGAGCCCTCACGGGCGCCGTAGCGAGCGCCCTCCGAGGCACAGGAGATGAGCGTGTTGCGCACGTGGAGGGTCAGCCCGAGCTGGAAGACACCGAGGAAGACGAAGAGCAGCAGCACGGAGGTCAGCGTGAAGTCGACGACGGCCGATCCCCGGTCGTCGTGCAGCCTCGCGGCTGGGATCAATTGTGGACCTGGTCGGGGCCGGTGACCCCATCCATCGCCCGCTCGAACATCCCCTTGAGCTGCTCCCCCGCGATCGCCCAGATGCCGGTGACGAGGGCGGCCGTCATCAGGGTGATGAGGACCCACCCGGGCACGTCGCCCGTCTCGTCGTCGAGCCGGGCGGTGGCCCGACGCACGGCGTCGGTGAGGTGGATGTGTGCCTTGACGAGCTGGTCGCTCATGTGTGTCTCCTTCGTGGCGTGCTGGTTGGTCACATCTGGAACTGGAAGAACCCGAGGCCCGGGAAGAGGGCGAAGAGGATGGTGACGGGCAGCACGCCGAAGACGACCGGGACCATCATCGCGATCTCCTTCTTGCCACCCGCCTCCATGATCAGGCGGCGCCCCTCCTCGCGGACGTCCTGCGCCTGGGGCGCGCAGGACCTCCGCGAGCGGGGTGCCGCGCTCGACCGCGACGACGATGCCGTCGACGAAGCGCGCGAGCGAGGCCAGACCGGTGCGGTCGGCGAGCCCCTGCAGGGCCGCCGGGAGGCTGGCTCCCGCGCGTGCGTCGGCGAGGCAGCGACCCAGCTCGTCCGACAGCTCGCCGTCGGACAGGCGGACGACCCGCTCGAGGGCACCGGCAGCACCTTCGCCAGCACCGACCGCGAGCGCGAGCAGCTCTGCGACGGTGGGAAACTCGGCGAGCATGCGCGCCTCGCGCCGATCGGCCTCGTGGCTGAGCAGGGTGTCGCGGACGACGACGCCGATGGCGAAGCCGAGCAGGACGAGCACGAGCAGGAAGAGCGGCGAACGCCCCTGCCCCGTCACGTAGACGACACCCAGGACCCCGCCGAGCACCGCGCCGACGAAGCCGTAGACGACCTGCTCGGCGCGGAAGTGGTCGGTGTCGGGAACGCGTCCGGCGCGCAGCAGCCGGCGGCGCACCGACGCCGTCCCGCCGAGGACCCGCTCGACGCGCTGGGCCAGGTCGGTGACGACCGGCCGCAGGACGGCCGGGATGACGGCCGTCAGGGAGACGTCGTCAACCGCGAGCAACCGCGAAGGGCGCGGCGTGTCCCGCAGGTAGGGAGCCAGTCGGTCGTCGAGCGTGGCGCGGCGGTGCCGCGGCAGCCCCTGGTGGACCAGGACGAGCCCGAGGGCGAGCACGAGACCGAGCAGCGCCCCGCTGCGGGCCAGGCCGATGTCGTGGAGGAGGTCGGTCATCGCAGCACCCGCTCCTCCTCGGGCAGGCGCCCGATGCGCACCATGACCCGGTAGGCGACGACGGTGGCGACGGCACCGCCGGCGAGGACGAGCACCCCGGTCGCCGTGTTGTAGGCCTGCACCGACTCAGGACGGGTCGAGAGCATCGCGAGGACGAGCCACGGAGCGGCGACGGCCAGCCGGGCGGCGTTGACCGTCCACGACTGGCGGGTCTCGAGCTCGGCGCGGGTGCGCGCGTCCTCGCGCAGGAAGGTCGACAGGGTCCGCAGCAGCGAGCCGAGGTCGGACCCGCCGACCTCACGGGCGATGCGCAGCGACTCGACGAGCCGGTCCCCCACCGGGTCGGCCAGTCGCGTCTTGAGCCGGTCGAGGCAGTCGTTGAAGCGGCCCGTCGTGCGGTAGTCGCTCGCGAAGTCGGCGAAGGCAGGGCGCAGCTCCTCGGGGCCGCGCACGGACAGCTGGGCGAGAGCCTCCGGCAGGGCGAGACCGGCTCGCACCGCCGAGGTGACGTTGTCCACCGCGTCGGGCCACAGGTCGCGCAGGTGCGCCCGTCGCGAGCGCGCCCGCACCCGCACGACGGCGACCGGCACCCACCCGGCCATGACGGCGAAGCAGAGGGCGATGGCCGGTACCCCGGTGAGCGCGGTGACGGTCAGGAAGATCAGCAGGAAGGCGATGCCGCACGCGGACAGGAGCAGCCGGGGGCCGATGCCGCGGTAGCCGGCCTGGGCGAGGTCGTCCCCGAGCCGGCGCATGACGCGACTCTCCCGATGGACCCGCTCGCGCTCCTCCCGCGGCCACGCGGACCACCAGATGAGGAAGAGACCGGCGCCGAGGAGGGCACCGAGCAGGACACCGGTCATGCCGTGCCCCCGGCGAGGATCGCGGCCACGTCGTAGCCAGCGCGCTGGAAGCGATCGCGGTGCGGCGGGTAGCCGTCGGCCCGCACGAGCTTGCCGTCGCGGGTGGTGAAGATGTCGCTGATCTCGACGACGTCGTTCTCGATCCGGCCCGGCAGGGCGACGATCTCGCGCACCCGACGCACGCCATCGGACTCCAGGGCGGCGTGCACGACGAGGTCGATGGAGCCGGCGACGGTCGGCACGACGAAGCGCGAGCCGACGTTCTCGCCCGCCAGCAGCGGCAGGGTGCACATCTTCGTCACCGCCTCGCGGGCGGAGTTGGCGTGGATGGTGCACATGCCCGGCAGACCCGAGTTGAGCGCGATGAGCAGGTCGAGGCTCTCGGCCTGACGCACCTCGCCGACGATGATCCGCGAGGGCCGCATCCGCAGCGCCTCCTTGACGAGGCGGCGCAGCGGCACCTCGCCCAGGCCCTCGAGGTTGGACTGGCGACACTGCATCGACACGACGTCACGCAGCGGGATCTTCAGCTCGAAGACCTCTTCGCAGGTCACGACCCGCTCCCGCGGCGGGATCGCCGCGGACAGGCAGTTGAGGAGCGTGGTCTTGCCGGCCTGTGTTCCTCCCGCGACCAGGACGTTGAGCCCCGAGGCCACGGCGGCCTGCAGGAAGGTCGCTGCCTCCTTGGTCAGCGTGCCCAGCCGCACGAGGTCGTCGAGGTGGTCGGCCTTGACGACGAACTTGCGGATGTTGACGACCCAGTGCTCCCGGGTGATGTCGGGGATGACGACGTGCAGCCGCGAGCGTCGGGCAGCGTTGCGTCGACGAAGGGGGACGACAGATCAATGCGTCGGCCCGAGGACTTGAGCATCTTTTCCACGAGGTCGCGGACCTCGTCGGAGGTCAGCACCGTCGAGGTCAGCTCGGCAACACCGTTGCGCGCGACGAAGACCTGGCTCGGGCTGTTGATCCAGATCTCCTCGACCTGGGGGTCGTCGAAGTACCGCTGCAGCGGCCCGAAGCCGGCGACCGTGTCGAGCACGGACTTGACCGCGTCCTCGAGGTTGCCGAGCATCGGCAGCCCGCCGAGGGTGCTGCGCTCGTCGTAGTCGGAGACGGCGGCGCGCACGAGGTCGGCGACCTCGGCCGTCTCGCGGATCGGGTCGAGCCCGGATCGGCGGATGAGCTCGCGGACCTCGGTCTCGACCGTCTTGACAGCGTCCATCGGCTGATCCCCCCTTCGTCGTGTGGCGTCGTGCTCGCGGACCTCCCCGGTCCACTGGGCCACGACGGTACTGAATTGAGCGCGATCCGCATCTCGAGAATCCACAGGCCACACGACCCGCCTGCTGAACGGCGTTCGAATGCGGTCCCGAACCGTGCCATGATCGGCGCCGAACCCCGACCGAGAGGCCCACCGTGTCCACCCAGCGCTCCACCGGCCGTGATCTGGCGCAGGTCGCCGTCTTCGCCGGCATCATCGCCGTCCTCGGCCTGATCCCGGCCATCGCCCCCTTCGGCAATGCCGTCCCGATCACCGCGCAGTCGCTGGGCATCATGCTCGCCGGCGCGATCCTCGGCGCCCGCCGCGGCGCGCTGGCCGTCCTCGTCCTGCTCGCCCTCGTCGCCCTCGGCCTGCCGCTGCTC
>NZ_JBNFOF010000045.1:0-17379 GCF_057364645.1 Janibacter sp. CFPM2_SD2 | reverse complement strand
CGGTGCCCAGGCTCACGGCGGCGACGGCGACCATGCTGGCGCCGGCGCGGTGGGGGGTCTTGGTGCTCGGGGCGCGGTGGCGCCCGGCGTAGAACATCGACATGGGATCTCCTCCGCCTGCGGGGTTAGCTGTCGGGTTGGAGTGGAGATGAGCACTCCGTCGGCTCGTCCTGCGACGAGCAGACTTCACCCCGAGGCGCTGGGGCCGGTGGTACGTGGGTCCCCCGCTCCTGCCGTGGCGTTCAGGGACCACCCGGCTGGCAGGACTCGGCGACCCGGTGGCGGCCCCGCTGCGTGGGGCCGTGAAGAAGAATAGGGCATTCGGACACGGTGTGGTCACGAATCTGTGGAGAACTTTTATCGATCTCGGCGCGTCGGTGGCGCAGGATCGTCGCGGCGGTCGGGAGCCCGCCTCAGTCGGTGCCGTGCACGGCCCGGTGGAGCTGCGCCATCTCCTCGTCCATGCGCGCGGCCGTGGCCGCCGCGTCGGTGATCCGCTGGCGCAGGTGGGCGGGGACGTCGCCCTCGTACTTGTAGAAGATCTTGTGCTCCGTGCTCGCCCAGAAGTCCATCGCGACGGTCCGGAACTGCACCTCGACGGGGACCTGGACCGGCCCGGAGGAGAGGAAGACGGGGATCTCGAGGATGACGTGCAGCGACCGGTAGCCGTTGGGCTTGGGGTTGGCGATGTAGTCCTTGACCACGCGCACGGAGATGTCGGCCTGCTCGGTGAGGGCGGTCATCAGGCGGTAGACGTCGGCGACGAAGGAGCAGATGACGCGCACGCCCGCGATGTCGGTGATGTGCTCGCGCAGCGCCGGGATCTCCAGCTCCACGCCCTGGCGGGCAGCCTTCTCGAGGATCGACTCCGGGCTCTTGACCCGCGTCGAGATGTGCTCGATGGGGTTGTCGAGGTGCAGCTCGGCGAACTCCTCGCGCAGGATCTCCAGCCGGGTCGCCACCTGCTCCATGCCGAAGCGGTAGCCGAGCATCATCCGGGTGAAGTCCTCACGGATCTGGGCGAACCGGCGGACGGCGTCGTCGGAGAGCTCGGGCAGGCCAGAGGGCTGGGCGGCGCTGGTCACCCGGCCAGCGTAGGACGGTCCCCTGTGAGTCGGGTGTGCACCGGCGGCAGGACGAAGGGGGGAGCGCCCCCCTTCGTCCGTGGCCACTAGCGTGCTGTCGTGACCTCTGCCCCGCTCCTGCCGATCCGCACCGAGCGCCTCGTGCTGCGGCCGTACACCCACGACGACCTCGAGGCGAGCCTCGACTACTACGGCGACCCGGAGGTCGCCCGCCACCTGCTCGAGCCGCCGTGGACCCGCGAGGTCGCGGTCGCCAAGATCGCCGCACGGGTCGAGCGGACCGGGCTGGACGCCCCGCGGCAGGCGCTGGCCCTCGTCGTCGAGCACGAGGGCCGGGTCGTCGGCGACGTCGCCCTGTGGGCCACGGACGAGACGGGGGCGAAGGCCGAGGTCGGCTGGGTCTTCCGCCGCGACGTCGCGGGGCGGGGCTTCGCGACGGAGGCGGCCCGTGCGGTCATCGACCACGCCTTCGACCACTACGGCGTGCACCGCGTCGTCGCCGAGCTCGACGCCCGCAACTCCGCCTCGGCGGCCCTGTGCGAGCGGCTCGGGATGCGGCTCGAGGCGACCCACCTGCAGGACCTCTTCAGCAAGGGGGAGTGGACCGACAGCCTCGTCTACGCCTCGCTGGCGAGCGAGCGGCCCCGCGACCACGGTGACGCGATCGTCGTGAGCGCCGTCGACCTGCGCGACGCCGACGGGCATGTGCTCACGGTGCGCAAGCGGGGCACCGAGTCCTTCATGCACCCGGGCGGCAAGCCCGAGCCGGGCGAGAGCCCGGCGCAGTGCGCTCTCCGGGAGGTCGAGGAGGAGCTCGGCCTCGTCCTCGACCCCGAGGCGCTCGAGCTCGTCGCCGTGCGCCGCACGGCCGCGGCCAACGAGGCCGGCCGCCCGCTCATCGCGAGCGTCTTCCGCCACCCGCACCTGTCGCGCGAGTCCCGAGCGCCGGTCGTCCCGGCCGCTGAGATCGAGGAGGTGCGCTGGACCGACCCGGCCCAGGCGCTTCCCGACGACGTGGCCCCGCTGCTGCGCTGGCTCGTCGAGCGCGAAGGGGGTGCGGCATGAAGGTCGTCGACCCCAGGGGCCGCACGTGGCGGGTGTCGCGGCGGTGGATGCCGTGGCGGCGCAAGAGCCGCGTCGGGGACTGGGCCGACGTGCCGACCGGCGGCGGACTCGGCGACGACCCGATCAGCGCGATCATCGGTGTCTTCCTGCTGATCCTGATCATCCCCTTCGTCATCCTGTCGATCGTCGTGGCCCTCGAGATGCTGCTCCTGCTGCTCGTCCTCCCCTTCGCCCTGCTCGGCCGGATGGTCTTCGGCCGGCACTGGCACGTCGAGGTGCGGGACGGCTGGGAGTTCGCGTGGGAGACCGAGGCCGGCGACTGGCAGCAGAGCGGGCGGGCGATCGAGCACATCGCCGAGGGTCTGCGCTGCGGGCTGGTCCCGTGGCAGGCGGCGAGCCCCGCTGCGGCACAGGCCTCCCCGCACCAACCCGGCACGGGTGGGCCTCCGCCCGGGCAACCGCCCCCGCCGCCGGGCGTCAGGCGAGGGTGAGGAAGAGCTTTTCCATCGCGGCGCGGTCGTCCTCGTCGACCCCGTCGGGCGACGAGAGGCACTCTCGCAGGCCCGAGGAGACGATGGCGAAGCCCGCGCGGTCGAGGGCGCGGCTCGCTGCGGCGAGCTGGGTCACGACCTCCTTGCAGTCGCGCCCCTCCTCGATGAGCCGGATGACGCCGCCGATCTGACCCTGGGCGCGGCGCAGTCGGTTGACGACCGGGCCCATGTCCTCCATGTCGAGGGTGACCATGTCTCTCTCCTTCGGGGTTGGTGGGTCAGGAGACCCTGCTCGGCAGCGAGGCCAGAGCGGTGTCGAGGCGGGTGCGGGCGTCGGCTGCGACGTCCTGCAGCTGCTCATTGTCCGTCACCCCGACCATCATGTCGGGGTCGAGGGCCTCGACGACGGTGCGGGCGTCGCCGTCGGTGCGCACGACGACATTGCACGGCAGCAGGAGCCCGATCGAGGGCTCGTGAGCCACCGCCTGCTGCGCCAGCTGGGGGCGGCAGGCACCGAGGATGACGTAAGGGGCGAGGTCGGCGTCGACCTTCGCGTTGAGCGTGCCGGCGAGGTCGATCTCGGTGAGGACGCCGAAGCCCTGCTCGGCCAGCGCCTCGCGGGTGGCGGTGAGCGCCTCGTCGAACGGTGCGTCCACAGTGGTGCTGATGCCGTACTGCATGTCATCTCCCTTCGGTCCGTGGCTGGGCGGGCCACTGTTGACAGCATACCCCTAGGGGTATTAATTTGTCACCCGTGGAGCCCACGATCATCACCATCGAGACCCCGAGCCTGGGCGACCGTTCCTACCTCGCCCATGACGCGACGTCGCCTTCGTCGTCGACCCCCAGCGAGACATCGACCGCGTCCTCGCGGCTGCCGACGAGGCCGGCGTGCGGATCACCGACGTCTTCGAGACGCACATTCACAACGACTACGTAACCGGGGGGCTGGCGCTGGCACGCCGCCTCGGTGCCCGCTACCACGTCAACGCCGAGGACGAGGTCTCCTTCGGCCGCGAGCCGATTCGCGACGGCGACGTCGTGGAGGTCTCCCCGGTGATGCGGGTGCGGGCCATCGCGACCCCTGGTCACACCTTCACCCACCTCTCCTACGCGATGGAGAGCGTCACCGACTCCGGCGCCACCGACTCGGCCGTCTTCACCGGCGGGTCGTTGCTCTTCGGGGCCGCTGGTCGCCCGGACCTGCTCGGCCGGGACCACACCGGCAATCTCGTGCGCCACCAGTTCGCCTCGATCCACCGTCTCGTCGACGAGCTGTCCGAGTCCGCCGAGGTGCTGCCGACCCATGGCTTCGGCTCCTTCTGCTCGGCCGGGTCCACCGGCGGAGCGACGGAGTCGACGATCGCCGAGGAGAAGCGGCGCAACCCGGCGCTCACCCAGACCGAGGAGCAGTGGGTGGCCGACACCCTCGCGGGCCTGGACGCCTACCCGGCCTACTACGTCCACATGAGCCCGGCCAACGCCGCGGGGCCCGACGCAGCCGACCTGAGCGCCCCCGAGCGGGCCGACAAGGACACCCTCGCCCAGCGCATCGACGCCGGGGAGTGGGTCGTGGACCTGCGCACCCGCACGGCCTTCGCGGCCGGACACGTGGCCGGGACGCTGAGCTTCGGGCTGGACGGGCAGTTCTCCACCTACCTCGGGTGGCTCATCCCCTGGGAGGCGCGGGTCACGCTGCTCGGTGAGACCTCCGAGCAGGTCGCCGAGGCCCAGCGGGAGATGGCCCGGATCGGTCTGGACCGGATCGCCGGTGCCGCCACGGGTGCACCACAGGACTGGACCGACCGGCCGCTGGAGACGTTGGAGACCGCGGCCTTCGCCGACCTGTCCCAGGTGCGCCACCACCGGCCCGTGCACGTCCTCGACGTGCGCCTCGCCGGGGAGTACGCGGACGGTCATGTCGAGGGCGCGCAGAACGTGCCCATCGGCGAGCTGCTCGACCGGTTCGACGAGATCCCCCAGCGCGAGCTGTGGGTCCACTGCGGCAGCGGCTACCGGGCCTCGATCGCCGCGTCGCTCCTCTCCGCCCGAGGTCACCGCGTCGTCCTCGTCGACGACGCCTTCGACAACGCCGGCGCTGCCGGCCTGCCCATCACCGACTGATCACCCGAGACCCGAGGAGACCCTCCATGTGCCGTCAAGCGAAGTGCCGCGTCTGCGGCAAGACCACCTGGGCCGGCTGCGGCCAGCATGTCGACCAGGTGATGGCCGGCGTCCCGCGCGCCGACCGGTGCGCCGGTCACGACCAGCAGCGCTCGTCGAGCGCGTCCGGTCAGTCCGGTCAGTCCGGTCAGTCCGGTCAGGCCGAACAGTCGGTGCCGTCGATGCTCGGTCGCCTCTTCGGCCGCGGCTGACCCGGGCCCAGCCGACCCGGGCGCGAAGGGGAGGCCCGCTGGCCTCCCCTTCGCGCGGCTACTCCATCGCCGCACGCGTCCGCCCGAGGCCCGGCGTGCGCCAGACGGAGGCGTCCGCGACCGGGAAGCGCCGGCCGGTGACCTCGTCGGCGCGCACCCGGATGAAGCGGTCCTTGCGGCCGGCCTGCCACGGCTCGAGCGGGAGGTCGGCGCTGTCGATCACCGCCTCCACGTCGGTGATCGTGTGGGCGCGCCCCTTGACCACGACGCTCCACGCGCGCCCCGTCTCGGGGTCGAAGCCGTCCGCCTCGATGGCCACCGGGGCGTCGCTCATCGCCGCGTGGGCCTTCGTCCCCTCGCCGGTGCGGAGGACGACGCTGCCCTGGTCGACCACGATGTTGACCGGGAAGATCTCCGGGTGACCGTCGACCACGACGGCGAGCCGCCCGATCGGGACCTCCCGCATCAGCGACCAGCAGGTGTGTGCCTCGAGCGTCTCCACGGTGTCCGTCGACTCCATCTGTGCCGTCCCTTCTCCGGTGTCCACGGTCAGGCGATGCCGACCGCGTCGAAAGCCGTGGCGACCGCCGCGACCTTGGTCTCCCGCTCGGCGGCGGGTCGTGTGCGCAGCAGCGAGCGGGCGCTCGCCACGGATGCCGCTCGGGCGTCGAGGAAGCCCGACGTCCGGGAGAGTCGCTGGGTCAGGGCACCGAGGCTGGTCAGCGCGTCGTCCTGGTGCCCCTCGAGGTATGCGCGGGCTGCGGACTCGGGGTCGAGCCGGGCGGTGAGCTCGGGGTCGAGCGATCGGGTCACCGGCTCGGGGGCGATGCCCGCGGGCGACGAAGGGGAGTCCTCCCACACGTGGATCGAGGACCTGCTCAGCCCGTCGGGGCGGCGATCGTCGGGCATCGCGGGCTCCTTCGTCGATCACCTCATGTTATGGCCGGAGCGCGGCTCGCGGGAAGGGGTGCGCAGCACCAGGAGGGCGCCGGCGGGGACGACGAGCAGCGCGACGCGCCCCCAGAGATCACGGCGACGCCCAGCACCGTGAGCCAGGCGCGGAGGTCGCGATCCACGTGCCCTGCCCCGTCAGTGCGCCCGTGAGCGGCGCTCAGGCGAAGGCCGTGACGAGCAGGCCGGTGGCGAGGCTTCCGACCATGGCCACGGCGAGGATGATCGCGAGGACGCGTCGTGTCGTGTCGGAGAACATGGTGGAGACCCTATGGGTCCGCTGGTCGGCTCGGCGGCAGCAGATCGGTCCGCTCGAACATCGCGGCCGTCTCCCGAGCGGTCGGGTGGCCGGCATCGAGGTCGGCGCCGTGCTCGAGGAGGGCGTCGACCACGTCGGCCTCGCCCTTGAAGACGGCACCGGCCACGGGCGCCTGACCGCGGTCGTTGAGCCGGTTGACGTCGGCACCCCGCTCCGCGAGGGCCCGCACGAGGGCGGCGTGCCCGTGGTAGGCCGCCAGCATGAGGAGGGTGTTGCCGTCCGGCCCGGCGAGGTCGACCGGTGCGCCGGCGTCGACGTAGGCGGCCACCCGCTCGGCCTGCCCTTCGCGGGCCCAGTCGAGGAACTGGTGGGCCAGCTCGACGGTCCCCTCGGAGGGCTCCCCCGGGTGCGGGTCGGAGTGCTCGGTCATCGTCGCAGTGTGGTCGACGGAGGTGCCCGACGCGCGCCATCGGGCCCGGAGTGTCCGCGCCTTGCACGTATACCCCCAGGGGTATTAACCTCGAGCCATGCACACCGCCGCACTCCTTGCCGTGATCCCGCTCGGGCTGGCCGTCGGCCTCGCCCTGGGCGCCCTCGGCGGAGGCGGCTCGATCCTCGCCGTGCCCGTGCTCGTCCACCTGCTCGGCCAGGGGCCGGTCGCGGCGACGACGAGCTCGTTGATCATCGTCGGCATCACCTCGGTGCTCTCCCTGCCGGCCCACCACCGGGCCGGCCGGGTGCGCCTCGGGCAGGGGCTGACCTTCGGCCTCCTCGGGGTCCTCGGCGCGGTCGCCGGGTCCGCGGCCTCGCGTGCGGTCGAGCCCGACGTCCTCATGACCGCCTTCGCGGTCCTCATGACGGTCGTGGCGGTGCTCATGCTCCGTCGCGGCACGCGCCCGGAGCCCGACCTCCGGCCGCACGAGCCGATCCTCACCCTCAACCCCGTGACCTGCGCCTGCCCGCGGCTGCTCAAGCTCGTCGTGGCTGCGAGCCTCGTCGGACTCCTCACCGGCTTCCTCGGTGTCGGCGGCGGCTTCGTGGTCGTGCCGGCGCTCGTCATGGTCCTCGGCTTCCCGATGCCGGTCGCCGTGGGCACCTCCCTGCTCGTCATCGCCGTCAACAGCGCGACCTCCCTCGTCGCCCGCTTCCAGCACGGCGCCGGCGAGCTCGACTGGCCGCTGATCCTCGGCTTCGCCGCGGCGGCGGTCGTCGGCAGCCTCCTCGGCAGCCGCGTCGCCGACCGCATCCCCGCGCAGCGCCTCTCCAAGGCCTTTGCGGTCCTCGTCCTGGGCGTCGCGGCCCTCACCGCCGCGCAGGCCCTCCCCGGGCTGCTCGCCTGACGCAACCTGCCCCCGACCAACCCGACTGACCTCCCCTTCGTCCATCCCCGATCAAAGGAACCCATGACCACCGTCACCACCCGCCCCATGACCCTCACCGCGACCGACCTGCGGGACTGGCTCGCCGAGCCGGCTGGCCCGCGTCTCGTCGACGTGCGCACGCCGGCGGAGTTCGCCGCGTCGCACATCCCCGGCTCCTACAACGTGCCGCTGCCGCTCCTCGAGGAGCACCGCCGCGAGCTGGCCGAGCACCTCGACGACGACGTCGTCCTCGTGTGCCGCTCGGGCGCGCGCGCCTCCCGGGCCGAGAGCGCCCTGGCCGATACCGGGACGGACCACCTGCACGTCCTCGACGGCGGCATCACCGCGTGGGAGAGCGCCGGTGGAGACGTCGTTGCGGGCGAAGGGGGCTGGGACCTCGAGCGCCAGGTCCGCCTCGTCGCCGGCTCGATCGTCCTCACCGGCATCCTTGCGAGCACCGTCGTCCCGCAGGCCAAGTGGCTCTCCGCGGGCATCGGCGCCGGCCTCACCGGCGCCGCCCTGACCAACACCTGCGCGATGGGCGCGCTCCTCTCGCGCATGCCCCACAACCGTCGCCACGAGCCCACCCCCGAGGCCGTCTTCGCGCAGCTGCGCGGCGGCCGGAACTGAAGGAGACCGACATGATCCTCACCCAGTACTACCTCGGCTGCCTCTCGCACGGCTCCTACCTCATCGCCGACGAAGGGAGCCGCCGCGCCGTCGTCGTCGACCCCCAGCGCGACATCCAGCAGTACCTCGCCGACGCCGCGGCGCACGACCTGACGATCGTCGGGGTCATCAACACGCACGTCCACGCCGACTTCGTCGCCGGTCACCTCGAGCTGGCCGCAGCGTCCGGCGCGTGGATCGGCTACGGGCCGACGGCGGCCGAGCGCGCCGAGTTCGAGGTGCGCACTCTCGCCGGGCGCGACCGCATCGAGCTCGGTGACGAGGTCACCCTCGAGATCCTCGAGACCCCCGGTCACACGTGGGAGTCGATCAGCGTCCTCGTCCACGAGGGCGGCATCCCGCACGCGGTGCTCACCGGCGACTCGCTCTTCATCGGCGGCGTCGGCCGGCCCGACCTCGTCGTCTCCGACGGCTCCACCGCCGAGGACCTCGCCACGGCGATGCACCACACCCTCCACGACGTGCTGCTCCCGCTGCCCGACGAGACCAAGGTCATGCCGGCGCACGGTGCCGGGTCCTCCTGCGGCCGTGGGCTCTCCGACGAGCTCGAGTCGACGATCGCGGCGCAGCGGGCGAACAACCCCTTCGCCGCTCAGATGTCGCTCCAGGACTTCGTCGGGATGGTGACCACTGGCCAGCCGTCCGCCCCGGCGTACTTCCAGGTCGACGCCGCGCTCAACCTGCGACAGCGTGACCTGCTCGAGCCCGGCCAGCCGGTCGTCCCCTTCACGCCCGCCGAGGTGGCCGCCGCGATGGCCGGCGGCGTCACCGTCGTCGACGCCCGCTCGCCCGCGGACTTCGCGAGGGGTCACCTCACCGGCTCGGTCAACGTCGGCCTCGACGGTCGCTTCGCCGAGACCGTCGGCACGGTCGTCGACCACGACGCCGAGGTCCTCCTCGTCGCTCCCGACGGTCGGGCCGCCGAGGCGGCGCTGAGGATGGGCCGGGTCGGCTACGACGCGGTCGTCGGCCACGTCGCCGCGCCGCTCACCCTCGACGGTCCGCTCGCCCCGCTCATGACGGCGAGCGAACGCACCGAGGTCGCCGACCTCGCGGCGCTGCCCGAGCACACCGTCGTCGTCGACGTGCGCAATGCCGGCGAGCGCGACCGCGGCCAGGTCATCCCCGGTGCCGTCCACATCCCCCTGGCCGAGCTCGCCAGCCGCCACACCGAGCTGCCGAACGATCGCCCAGTGCTCGTGCACTGCGCCGGCGGGTGGCGCTCGTCGGTCGCGGCGAGCCTGCTGCGCTCGGTCGGCCACGCGGACGTCACCGACCTCGTCGGTGGGTACGCGGCCTGGGAGCAGCAGACCGTCGACGCCTGAGTCCGAGGTGCGCCCACGGCTCCTGCGCTACGTCCCGTGACGTAGCGCAGGAGCCGTTTGTCGTCCGGTGCCCGGGCCGTTGAAGTGCGGAATGGTGGTGGCGAGGCCCCGGGCCGTCCGTGCGAGGAGGATCAGCTCGAAGGTCTCGGGATCATCGGGCACCCACCGATCGAAGGTCGCCGTGGACGCCCGCGAGGACGGCGAGCGCGCCGGGCGTCGCGAGCAGGGTGATGGCCGCGACGGCGGGCTGGATGGTCCCGCCGTGGGCGAGCAGCAGCTGGGTCGGGCCCTGCAGCGCGGCCGTGCAGCAGCCGACCCACACGACGAGGTGAGGGAGCCGACCGCGCTCCGGTGGGACGGCCAGGCGCGCCGACGGGGCGACGACGGCGGCGAGCGCCAGCAGCCCGCTGACGACGAGGACCGTGCGCTGGACCGGCGCCTCCATCCCCTGCGGTCCCGCGTCACCGGGGCCGGCCACACCCCACCACCCCATCGCCAGGGCGAAGGGGAGGACCGTCACCGCGCCGAGGGCGAAGGTCAGGCGGCGCTGCACCCGCGGAGGGCTGGCGAAGCTGGCGCCCCACCGGCCGTCGGCGTACCGGCACAGGAGCACGGCCAGGGCGACACCGAGCAGGGTGAACCCGCCGTAGACGCACCCGAAGACCCAGGCCGCCATCCCCTCGCCCTCCACGGACGGGCGTCCGTGGGCGATCGTCTCGACGACCTGACCGAGCAGCATGCCCAGCAGGATCGGCGCGAGCAGCCCGCTCGCGCCGGCGGCGAGCAGGGCGAAGAGCCGTGCGGGCAGTCGATCTGCCCAGGGTCGGGTGAGCGACCAGGCCAGGCCGAGCGCGACGAGCTCGAGGCCGACGGTGACGAGGTTGCCCACGACGAAGCGGGTCGAGCGCATCGTCTCCGTCGCGGCCTCGGTCAGGCCGATCGGCGAGCCGGTGAGCCATAGCAGCTTGAGCGTCAGGTAGGGCGTCACGGCCACCATCGCGAGGACGAGGGGCCACGGGAGGGCGCGGGGTGCGGTCGTCGTGGTCACCTCCCCATCCCACCGGTCGGGTGAGGCTCGGCGACAGGGTGTGGACCCCCCTTCGTCCGTGGGGCAGGCACCCGCCTGCGTTTGGTGACGAAGGGGGTGCAGGAGTTGACTGAGGGGGTTCCCCCTTCGTCCACTCGAGAGGAGCGCCCCGTGCGCACCGTGAAGGCCTGGGCGGCCCCGTCCGCCACCGAACCCCTGACCGCGACGACCATCGAGCGTCGAGACGTCGGCCCCAACGACGTCCTCATCGAGATCGCCTACGCCGGCATCTGCCACAGCGACATCCACACGCCGGCCGAGTGGGGCGACGTGCACTACCCGATCGTCGTCGGCCACGAGATCGCCGGTGTCGTCGCCGAGGTCGGCTCCGAGGTGACCAAGCACGCCGTCGGTGACCGCGTGGGCGTCGGCTGCCTCGTGAACTCCTGCGGCGAGTGCGATGCCTGCCGGGCGGGCAACGAGCAGTACTGCCCCGACGCGATCGGCACGTACAACGCGACCGATCGCGACGGCACGATCACGCAGGGTGGCTACTCGACGCACGTCGTCGTCGACGCCGACTTCGCGCTGAAGATCCCCGAGGGCATCGAGCTCGACGTCGCGGCCCCGCTGCTGTGCGCCGGCATCACGACCTGGACGCCGCTGCGCCGCTGGGGTGTGCGCGAGGGCTCCAAGGTCGCGGTCGTCGGTCTCGGCGGGCTCGGGCACATGGGCGTCCAGCTGGCCGTCGCCCTCGGCGCCGAGGTCACGGTGCTCTCGCAGTCGCTGAAGAAGCAGGAGGACGGCCTCGCGCTCGGCGCCACCGACTACCGGGCGACGAGCGACGACGAGACCTTCACCGACCTGCGCGGGAAGTTCGACCTCATCCTCAACACCGTCAGCGCCGACCTGCCGATCAAGAAGTACCTGTCGCTGCTCGCCCCGGAGGGCACCCTGGTCAACGTCGGCGCCCCGGCCGAGCCCTTCGAGGTCCCGGCCTTCGCCCTCATCGGGGGCAGCAAGGCCCTCGCCGGCTCCAACATCGGCGGTATCCCCGGCACCCAGGAGATGCTCGACTTCTGCGCCGACAAGGGCATCGGCGCCAAGATCGAGGTCATCCCGGCGGACAAGGTCAACGAGGCCTGGGACCGCGTCGTCGCCTCCGACGTGCGCTACCGCTTCGTCATCGACGCCGCGACGATCTGAGTCGCACCCCCGAGCACAAGAGGTCGTCCTGAGGCCTCTCGCGGCAGACGAACGTCACGAGATGCACCAGGACGACCTCTTGTGCACGCCGGGGTCCCTCGAGTCCTGACGAGTGCGGGGCTTCAGGGAGGACCGGGAGAGAACTGCGACCCGGTCCTGACCTATCGTTCACCCGCGGACCGAAGGGGGTCGCGAACATGGGCGCGACCCCCTTCACCCACCCCGTGAGGTCCGCCCGTGTCCCGCATGCTCCGTCGACTCGCCGGCACCACCGCCGCCGTCGCCCTCGTCGCCGTCCCGATCCTCCCTTCGCAGGCCGTCACCCAGACGACCGGCGCCGCTGCGGTTCAGTCCGCCGCCGCGCTCTCGGTCGCCGACGCCCTCTCCCGGCAGGACGGGTCCACCCAGACCGTCCGCGGCCACGTCGTCGGCCAGCCGACCGCGACCGACCGGGTCGTGACGAGCGGCTTCCCCAACGACTACGCCATCGCGATCGCGGCGACGAAGGGGGAGGGCGACACCTCGAAGATCCTCTACGTGCAGGTGCCCTCGGCCCTGCGCGCCCAGTGGGGCCTGGCCTCCAACCCGGACCTCATGGGCCAGCAGGTCGACGTCACCGGGGCCCTCGCCAGCTACTTCTCCCACCCCGGGATGACCGGCACGAGTGCCATCGGCCTGGCCGACGGGACCACCCCCGAGGACCCGGAGGACCCCGGTGACCCGGGCGAGCCGACCGACCCCGGCAGCTACTACGACGGCACCGCGGGACTGACCGGCGCGGCCCTGAAGTCGAAGCTCCACGACATCATCAGCAACAACCGGGTCCTGTCCTACGACCAGGTCTGGGACGGCATCAAGGACGTCGACGAGGACCCGCAGAACACCAACAACGTCGTCCTGCTCTACAAGGGCACGAGCTCGCCGAAGTCGAACAACGGCGGCGACGCCGACAACTGGAACCGCGAGCACGTCTGGGCCAAGAGCCACGGCGACTTCGGCACGTCCAACGGCCCGGGCACCGACCTGCACCACCTGCGCCCGACCGACGTCACGGTCAACAGCGACCGCGGCAACCTCGACTTCGACAACGGCGGCAGCGAGAACGACGAGGCCCCGGGCAACTACGCCGACAGCGACTCGTGGGAGCCGCGCGACGCGGTCAAGGGCGACGTCGCCCGGATGATCTTCTACATGGCCGTGCGCTACGAGGCCGGCGACATGGTCGACCTCGAGGTCAACGACCAGGTGAACAACGGGTCCAACCCCTACATGGGGCGGCTGTCGGTCCTCAAGCAGTGGAGCCAGCAGGACCCGCCGGACGCCTTCGAGCAGCGGCGCAACGAGCGGATCTTCGACAACTGGCAGGGCAACCGCAACCCCTTCATCGACCACCCGGATTGGGTCGAGTCGATCTGGTGACCCTCAGTCGGTGAGCTCCAGCCGGTAGCTCGTGCCGGCGTCCGTCGTCGGGGTGGCGAGCCTCAGCGGGGTCCCGCGCTCGACGGTGAAGTCGTGCTCCGGGTCGAGCAGGTCGATCCCGCCGCCCTCGTCGGCCGGCGACATCGCGTCCGCCGTGCGGATCTCGACCTCGTCGTCGTCGACGTCGGTGAAGGTGATCTCGAGGTCGTCGTCGACGCGGAGGGTCTGGCCCTCGACCGCCTCGACCTCGGTCGTCGTGTCGGTCGACTCGTGGTCGGGGCCCCAGCCGTTCCAGTCGCTCGCCGTGATCGTCAGCGGGACCGGCTCCTGGTCCCGGTCGAGCACCCCGCACCCACCGAGGGGCAGCAGCAGGGCGAGGGCCGTCGTGAGGGTGAGGTGTCGCCGGGTCATGGTCGCTCCTGGGTCGGTGTCGTGGATGGGACGGGCGGGGGTGCCTCGCGGTTCCCACGGAGGTCTTGACCCTCACACCGTGTGAGGCGTCAGGGTGGTGCCCATGACCGACACCCCGGACCTCATGGCGATCGGCGACTTCTCCTCCAGGTCGCGGCTCAGCGTGCGGATGCTGCGTCACTACGGCGAGCACGGGATCCTCGTGCCCGCCGACGTGGACGCCGCCTCCGGCTACCGCCGCTACGCGCCGGAGCAGCTCGCCGAGGCCGCCCACGTGCGGCGGCTGCGCGACGTGGGATTCACGGTGTCCGCCATCTCGGTCCTCCTCGCCACCCACGGCACCGAGAGCTACCGGCAGGCACTCGCCCTGCAGCGGGAGTCCCTCGGCGACGAGCTGCGCGCGGCCAAGGAGCGGCTGGCACTCATCGACCAGCTCCTCGACCAGGAAGGCACTGCCATGTCCACCATCACCGTCACCCGCACGACCGTCCCCGCCCGCACCGTCGTCGCCCTGCGCGGCACCGTCCCCGCCTACGACCAGGAGGGGCGCCTGTGGGAGCGGCTCCTGCCCGAGCTCGGGCGCCAGGGGCTGACGCCCACCGGTCCGTGCGGTGTCTTCGAGCACGACCCCGAGTACCGCGAGGCCGACCCGACCCTGTCGATCTGGCTGCCCGTGCCCCCCGGCACCACCGCGCAGGCGCCCCTCGAGGTGCACGAGCTGCCCGAGCAGGAGGTCGTCCTCGCCCACGTCGAGGGGCCGTACACGCTGATCAGCGAGGCGCACACGCGCATCGACGAGCTGGTCCGGTCCGAGGGGCTGACCCTCGCCCCGCGCTCCGGCGTCGACGACGACATCGCCGTCCTCGGCTTCAACCGCTATCTCGTCGACCCCTCGCAGGCCGCCGCGCCGGAGGACCTCGTCACCGAGGTGTGCGTGCCGTTGGCCTGACCCAGCCGCTGGGGCCCCTCGCTTCGCGTGGAGCGAGGGGCGAGGCTCATGGAACCAAGGTGACCTCGTACTCCGTGTATCCATCGAGCGACGGCGTGGAGATGTGCAGGGGACTGTCCGTGCTGACGGTGAACTTGTCCTCGAGATTGCGCAGATCACGACCACCGTCGACTCGCTTGGCCAGCCGGCGGTCTGTGGAGATCTCCACCGCCGACTCGGATGTCGAGTCCACGGTGATCTGTACCGTGTCGCCGGCATGGTCGATCGTTGCGACCTCGCCTGGGCTCGCGCTGATCCGGGTGATCGTCGGATCGGTGTCCTTGGCAGAGCCGTCTCCGTGGAAGGCGGTCGACACCTCAATGTTCATGCTGCTCCCTGGATCGGCGGAGCACCCAGTCACGGTGAGTGCCAGGGCGGTCACAACCGACACGGCGCGCAGGACAACGAGCATGGTGGCTCCTCGGCTGATGGGCGATGGTCCTTGACCACCGTATGTGTAGCCGCAGTTGCTCCACAGGGGAGAGCTCCCCATCGACCACTGCAGGGGGTCTTACTCTAGGGTCGACCGCAATCAGGGCTTCGGACGGGATCCAGGGGGACACTCACGTGACAGGCGCGACCACGTTGACCGACTTGGTGGGGGCCTACGTCCACGACCCGCAACCAGAACGGCTCCGGGAGCTGCGTTCCGTCGTCAGGGGTTCGCCCACCTTCGACCCGGATCTGGACGTTGCAGCCGTGGTCGGCACCTCGCTCGACGACGGACGGGCCAGCGACACCATCCGTGCGCTGACGGGCAAGATGCCTGGGGCAGCGCTGAACCCGCGGGCGCACGCCGTGCTCGCATCGGCCTTCGAGGAGGTGGGAGACGAGGCGGCTGCCCGGCGCGAGCGACTGATGGCACAGCTGTCGATCACCTCGATCCTGTCGACCGGGGACGGGACCCGGGAGCGACCGTGGTCGGTCCTGCGAGTCGCGGATGAGTACGACGTCCTCAGGGCAAAGAACATCCGGCCGTGCAGCAGGCGGTGCTTCAGGCCGATGGCCGAGTCCTCGATGGTCACGAGGACGCTGCGGGGGGCCGTGTCTGGTTCGCGCTCGAAGACGCGCGCAGCCTCGGGGGTGAGCTCTGATGGCGGGCGGCATCACCCATGGGTCGGACACCGCTCGACTGCGGGAGGTCGGTGGGCAGCTGATCGCCAGCTCACGCTCCTTGGAAGAGCTGGCGACCCAGGGGCGCGGGCTGCTCGCGACTTTGCTGGACAACTGGTCCGGACAGGATCTCGAGGCCTTCGCCCACGGGGCCTGGCCCCCTGCTGACCGCTGCCTCACCCAGGCCGCCGCTCTGGTCGCGGCCATGGGCAAGACGGCCGTGGCACAGGCCGACGAGCAGGATGGTGTCAGCGAAGGCGCGGTGCGCTCCGGCGGGGGGAGCGGTGGAACGTCCCCGGGTCTCTTCGAAGAGGGCCAGTCGCGCGACGCCGCTGACTACGGCGAGCTCCAGGACGGCATGACCGACAAGTGGGAGAGCTACACGACCGAGGAGCGCGAAGCCATCTTCCGCGAGATCGTCCGGCGTGAGGCGGAGAAGTATGGCATCGAGCCGACACCCAGCATCATCTGGGTCGACGACCCAAACTTCACCTCCAACGGCGTGTCCATCGACAACGGTGACGGCACGTACTCGATCAAGATCAACGCAGGCAACATGGACGACCCGATGATGTTGCACACCATCTACCACGAGATGAGGCACGCGGGTCAGTCCGAGATGAGGCACAACCAGCCCAGTGCCATCGAGCGAGCCATCGACGCGGCCACGGGCCAGGACAGCTATCCCGACGGAGTGACCCACGAGCAGGTCCAGGAGTGGGAGGAAAACTCACTTCCCGGCAACTACGTCGACCCCAAGGAGGACTTCGACGGGTACTTCGACCAGCCCGTCGAGAGGGACGCGCGGGCCGAGGGTAGCGAAGGCGTCGAGGGTCTTTCGCCAGACGAGGCTGACGAACTGCTCGAGACCGGACAGCGCACGGACGAGGCCAACAAGCGGATCAAGGAGGTCCTCGACCACATCTTCGGATAAGGCCATCGCTTGGCCTGACCCAGCCGCACGAAGGGGGTGACCCGCCGCGTCCTGCGGTGGGTCACCCCCTTCGACGTGGTCAGGACTCGAGCAGGTCCTTGCCCTTGGTCTCCTGCATCGTGAGCACGACCGCGGCGGAGACGAGCAGCAGCACCACCGAGTAGGTGACGAAGGCGCGCGGCCCGACCTCGGTGCCCAGCCAGGTCTGCAGGTAGGGCGCGGTGCCGCCGAAGAGGGCGACGGCGATCGAGTAGGGGATGCCGGCGCCGATGGTGCGGATGCGGGTGGGGAACATCTCGGCGAAGACCGCCGGGAGGATCGCGGCCGCCGCGGCGATGAAGACGAGCGCGACGCTCATCGACACGGCCAGCTGCACGGCCGAGTCCTGCAGGTAGGCGTTGATGGGGAAGGAGACCGCCGCCATGCCCAGTCCGCTCGCGGCGAAGACCGGCTTGCGGCCGATGCGGTCGGACAGGCGGCCCCACAGGGGCAGCACGGCGATGAAGACGAGGTTGGCGACGACGCCCGCCCACAGGGCCGACTGGGCGTCGATGCCGAGGGTCGCGATCGCGTGGGCGGGGCGCGGCGATGGCCCACGTGTAGAAGGCGACGGTCAGGCCGACCGTCAGGCCGATGACCTTGGCCGCCGAGGCCCGGTGGCGACGCGACGATGCGCGGG
>NZ_JBNFOF010000044.1:0-17698 GCF_057364645.1 Janibacter sp. CFPM2_SD2 | reverse complement strand
GGCCGGGACGGTCGCGTTTGACCGGGGACCTCACCGCGCTGCGGCTGCGGCCAGCCGGACCAGGCCGCCTCGATCGCCGCGTCGAGCCAGCGGGCGGCCTCGGCCGGTCCGTACTCGACGAAGGGGGCGAACTCCCCCCACCCGAGCGGCCCACGCACGAGCGCGACCTCTCGCTCCTGCACCCCGCGAAACCGCGTGGCCAGCGGCAGGACGACGACGTGCAGCCCGTCGAGGAGCTCGTCGACGGTGCCCGGACCGGCACCGCTCACCGGTCGCGGGAGGAGAGCACGCAGAACTCGTTGCCCTCCGGGTCGGCGAGCACGGTCCACGTCACCTCGTCTCGTCCTGACCGACGGCGGCGCGGGTCGCTCCCTTCGCCAGGAGCGCCTCGATCTCCGCGTCACGGTCCTGGTCGACGTGCGGGGCGAGGTCGATGTGCAGGCGGTTCTTCACCGTCTTGCCCTCGGGGACCGGGACGAAGCTGAGCATCGTGCGGCGGGCCAGCCAGGTCGCGGTCTCGTCGACGGGGTCGGGACTCGCCTCGGGTGGGAGCACCTCGCACTCGTGCTCGTCCTCGTAGCCGATCCGCCACCCGAGGACCTCGGCCCACCAGCGGGCCATAGCCCGGTGGTCCCGGGCGTCGACGGTCAGCGAGTACAGGTGCAGGGCCATGCCCCCTGACGTTAGTCCGCGAGGCGGGCCAGCCGGGCGCGCAGCAGGGCGAGCCGGTGGGCATTGCCGTGGAGCGCGATGTAGCGCTCGCCGTAGACCGACAGCAGCGCGTCGTCGAGGCGGCGCACGGCGCCCGGCGGGTAGCGGTAGCCCATGTGGTGGTCGATGGCGGGGACGTCGACCTCACGCAGCACCTCGCGCAGCTCGGACAGCGAGCTGATGCCGAGCTCGAGCAGCAGGCCGCTGATCCACGCGTAGTGGTCGGTGCGCGACCAGCCGGCGTCCGTGAACTGCCCGGCGAGGAAGGCCGCGAGGTCGGTCGGGCTGATCCGCGGGTCGTCGTCGTCGCCGTCGGCCGGTGAGGTCAGCTCGTCGCGATGCCGGTCACGGATCGCGGAGAACTGCTGGTCGGCGAGCTCGAGCAGCCCGGCCGCGAGGGTGAAGCGGCGGTCGAAGTCGGGTGCGTGCTCGGCCGAGACCGAGCCCTTGTAGCGCACGTCGTGCTCGAACTCGGCCCAGGCGTGCTGGAGCACGGTGCGGATCTGCACCGATGCGGGACGTTCGGGCGGGATACCCGGCTCGTCCCGGTCCTCGCCCAGCCCGACGAGCAGGTGCCGGCTGGAGTAGCCGAAGCGGCCGGCGGCCGCCGTCTCCTGCCCCATGTCACGGTCCTCGTGGACCTCGAGCTGCGAGGAGAGCAGCTGCGCGACCGCGTCGACGTCGGCGAGGACATAGGTGACGACCCGCACCCCGACCTGGTCGGTGATGTCCGTGAGCGGCTTCGGGTGGGCCATCCGGCCACCGGGCAGCCGGCGGGCGGCCTTGCCCGCGAAGGACGCGACCGACTTCGTCCGACCCGTGACCGTCAGGTAGTTGATACCCGCGTCGTCGAGCAGCCGGGTGACGAGCGCGACGTAGGCGTCGGTGACACCGCGCAGCTCCTCGAAGCTCGCGGCGTACCGCTGGACTGCCCGGCGCACCCGGGTCGACTGCGTGGTCGCCATGGGGGGACAGCCTGCCTCAGTGCTCAGCGTCGGTGTGTGCCGAACATGCGCCCCATCACCGCATCCATCACCGGGCTGGGCACGACCTTGGTCGCCGCGACCATCGCCCGGGCGGACGCGGGCACCTGGTAGCGGCTGCGCGGTCGTCGCGCCGTCGCCGCGTGGACGATCGCGTCGACGACGACGTCGACCTCGGCCGCGTCGGCGCCGAACATCCGCTCGTGGCCGGGCCCCATCCGGCGCCGCCTGCGCGGCATAGGCGCCCGAGCCGGAGTACTCCGCGAGCGAGTCCGCCGCGATGTCGCCGAACTCGGTGCGGATCGCCCCCGGCTCGATGATCGAGACGCGCACCCCGTGCGGCGCCAGCTCCATCCGCATCGCGTCGCTGAGGGCCTCGACCGCGTACTTGCTCGCGTGGTACCAGCCGCCGAGCGGCTCGCTGACGTGGCCGGCGACGGACGCGATGTTGATGATCCGACCGGAGCCGGCAGCGCGCATGTGCGGCAGCACGAGCTGACTCATCCGTGACAGGCCCAGCACGTTGACCTCGAGCTGGCGGCGGGCGACCTCGACCGGCACGTCCTCGACCGCGCCGAAGACCGAGTAGCCGGCATTGTTGACGAGGACGTCGATGCGTCCGTGCTCGGCGACGACGTCGTCGACGAGGGTCACCATCGACTCGTCGTCGCTGACGTCGACGACGTGCGGCGTCACCCCCTTCGCCCGGAGGGACTCGAGTCGCTCCAGACGCCGGGCGGCGCCGACGACGGTCCACCCCGCTCCCGCGAGTGCGACGGCGGCGGCCTCGCCGATGCCCGAGGAGGCACCGGTGACCAGGGCGACACGTGAGTCGGTCATGGGTCCATGAGACGCGAAGGGGGTCGGCGCCGCCAGTCCCGAGGAGCGGGCTTCTGGTGTGACGGTGCTCACGGACGCGTAGGGTCGACTGCCGTGGACATCGCACTGACGCTCGTCGCGATCGCCCTGGCGATCGTGCTCATCCTCCGCTTCAAGGTCGACCCGGTGATCTCGCTGATCATCTCCTCGGTCTTCCTCGGCCTGTCGGCGGGGGTGGGGCCGGCCGACACGGTCGCGGCGATCACGACCGGCTTCGGCGAGATCATGGGCGAGGTCGGTCTGCTCATCGGCTTCGGCGTGCTCATCGGCTCGCTCCTGCAGGCGACGGGCACCTTCCGCGCGCTCGTCGAGATCATCGCGCGACGGGTCGGCCGCAAGCTCCCCTATGCCATGACCGCGGCGCTCTCGGCGATCTTCCCCTCGATCTACGTCGACGTGCAGGTCGTCCTCGCCTCGCCGATGGCGCGGCAGGCGGCACCGGTCGTCGACCGTCGCAAGGGCCTGCCGTGGCTCGCCGGCGCGATCGGCATCGGCATCTTCGCCGGCTACGTCTTCGTCGTGCCGGGCCTGGCTGCGGTCGCCGTCGCCGGGCAGCTGAAGCTCCCGCTCGGCGAGTACCTGATCTTCGGCGCGCCGATCGGCATCGCCACGGCCCTGCTCACGACCTTCCTCTTCCGCCTGCTGCTGCAGACCCGCTTCTGGGACGAGCGCACCGACGTCGACCCCGACGAGGAGGAGCACCCCGACAACCCGGGCCACGCCGCCTACCTCGCCCGCGGGGACGTCGGCCACGAGGGCACCGGCCACAGCGCCGACGCCGACCTCGACGACCCGGATGCCGTGCCGGAGCGGGCGCTGCGCCTGCCCCTGCTGCTGCGCCTGACGCCGATCCTCGTGCCGCTCGTGCTCATCGCCTTCGGCGCCTTCATGGACCTCTTCGACGCGAGCAATGCGGTCATCGCCTTCGTCGGCGACGCCAACATCGCGCTCTTCATCGGCCTGCTCATCGCCTTCGTCATCGGCCGCTCGACGCTCGGCTCCGACGGCACCGAGCACGCCCTGTCGGGTGGGTTCCGCACGACCGGCGAGATCCTGCTCATCACCGGCATCGGCGGCTCGCTCGGCGCGGTCATCACCGAGACCGGCCTCGACAAGACGCTCGAGGGCCTCTTCTCCGCCGACGCCGGCGCACCGGTGCTCATCACCGTGCTGCTCGCGTGGTTCATCGCGGCCCTGCTGCACTTCGCCATCGGCTCGGTGTCGGTCGGCGCGATCACCGCCTCGGGCATCATCGGCCCGGTCGTCGCCTCGACGGGCGTCGAGCCCGTCGTCGTCGCCCTGGCCATCGCCTCCGGCGCGATGTTTGCCCTGCACGTCAACAGCAACTTCTTCTGGATGTTCAAGTCGCTGCTCGGCCTGTCGACCAAGGGCGCGCTCAAGACGCTCACCCTGGCCACCTCGCTCGGGGCCGTGGTCTCACTGCCGATGGTCCTGCTGGCGAGCCTCGTCGCCTGACGGGGGCGGCCCCCTTCGTCCTCGCGGTGGTTAGGCTCGCCCCCGTGAGCGCACTGGACAACGTCAGCGAGACCTTCGACCCGCAGGCCTGGGAGGTGGTCCCCGGCTTCGAGGACCTCACCGACCTGACCTACCACCGCGCCAAGGACGTCGGCTGCGTGCGCATCGCCTTCGACCGACCGGAGATCCTCAACGCCTTCCGGCCGCACACCGTGGACGAGCTCTACCGCACCCTCGACCACGCCCGCCGCACCCCCGACGTCGGCGTCGTCCTGCTCACCGGCAACGGCCCGACTCCGCGCGAGGGCAGCAGCGCGACCACCGAGGGCTGGTCCTTCTGCACCGGCGGCGACCAGCGCATCCGCGGCCGCTCCGGCTACCAGTACGCCGCCGACCCCGGTGGCGACGACTCCGCGGCCGGCATCGACGAGCGTCGGGTCAAGGCCGAAGGGGGGCGCCTGCACATCCTCGAGGTCCAGCGCCTCATCCGCACCATGCCCAAGGTCGTCATCGCGCTCGTCGGCGGCTGGGCCGCCGGCGGTGGGCACTCGCTGCACGTCGTGTGCGACATGACCCTCGCCAGCCAGCACGCCCGCTTCAAGCAGACCGACGCCGACGTGGGCTCCTTCGACGGCGGCTACGGCAGCGCCTACCTCGCAAAGATGGTGGGGCAGAAGCGCGCTCGCGAGATCTTCTTCCTCGGCCGCGCCTACACCGGCCAGGAGATGTACGAGATGGGTGCGGTCAACGCGGTCGTCGAGCACGCCGAGCTCGAGGTCGAGGGGCTGCAGATGGCCCGCGAGATCATGGCGAAGTCGCCCACCGCGATCCGGATGCTCAAGTTCGCCTTCAACCTCACCGACGACGGCCTCATGGGCCAGCAGGTCTTCGCCGGCGAGGCGACCCGCCTCGCCTACATGACCGACGAGGCCGTCGAGGGCCGCGACCAGTTCCTCGAGAAGCGCGATCCGGACTGGTCGCCCTTCCCCTGGTACTTCTGATGCCGATCACCCCACTCCCCCTGCCCGCTGGCCCCGCCGTGCTCGACGCGCTGCCCGCGCTCGAGCGGGCGCTGACCGGCACCGCGCCGATCCACCCGCACGCGCCCGGCGAGACGCCGACCCTGCCGGAGGTGAGCTGCCCGACGACCTCGCCGTCGCCATCGCGACCTCCGGCTCGACCGGCACACCGAAGCTCTCTCTGCTCACCGCCGCCAACCTCCTCGCGAGCGCCGAGGCCACCGCGCACCGCCTCGGGGGCCCCGGTCAGTGGCTGCTCGCCCTGCCGCCCCACCACATCGCCGGCCTGCAGGTGCTGCTGCGCAGCATCGCCGCCGGCACGACGCCGGTCGTCGTCGACGCGTCGGCTCCCCCCTTCGCCCTCGTCGAGGCCACGGCGGGCATGCACGCGGAGCGCCGCTACACCTCGCTCGTCCCCACCCAGCTGACCCGACTCGTCGAGGACCCGATGGGCCTGGAGGCGCTGCGGCGCTTCGACGCCGTGCTCGTGGGCGGGGCCGCCACTCCCGGGGCACTGCTCGACCGCGCCCGCTCCCTCGGCGTGCGGGTCGTGACGACCTATGGCATGTCCGAGACGGCCGGCGGGTGCGTCTACAACGGCCAGCCCCTGCAGGGTGTCGCCGTGCGCACCGGCGCCGACGGCGTCATCGAGCTCGGCGGTGCGGTCGTCGCCCACGGCTACCTCGGTCTCGACACCGGCGCCTTCCGGACCGAAGGGGGGCAGCGCTGGTTTCGCACCGGCGACCTCGGCACCGTCGACGGCGACGGCCGGGTGAGCGTGACCGGCCGCGCCGACGACGTCATCAACACCGGCGGGCTCAAGATCGCACCCCGCGTCGTCGAGGAGGCCGTGCTCGCCCACGTCCCTGCCGTCACCGAGGCGGTCGTCGTCGGCGTGCCCGACATGCAGTGGGGGCAGGCGGTCGCGCTGGCCGCGGTCACCTCGCCCGGAGGCCCGCCCGTCGGGCCCGTCCCCGACGCCGGCGTCGCCGAGATCCGCGAGATGCTGCGGCCCCACCTCGAGCCCGCGGCCCTCCCCCGCCGCGTGCTCGTCGTCGACTCGCTGCCGATGCGCGGACCCGGCAAGCCGGACCGCTCCGCCGTGGCGCGTCTGCTCGGAGGCTGAGCGCCTCGTAAGATCGGCGGTCGTGGCCACCCTCAAGCAGTGGATCGCCGGCGCCCGCCCGCGAACCCTCCCCGCAGCACTCGCCCCCGTCATCGTCGGCACCGCCGCCGCAGCGGCCAACCGTGACCTCGAGGAGGGGACGAAGGGGGCCAACCTCGGCCTCGCGCTCCTCGCCCTCATCGTCTCGTGCTGCCTGCAGATCGGCGTCAACTACGCCAACGACTACAGCGACGGCATCCGCGGCACCGACGAGGAGCGGGTCGGCCCGGTGCGGCTCGTCGGCCAGCGCCTCGCCGACCCGGCCAACGTCAAGCTCATGGCCTTCACCTTCTTCGGCATCGGCGCCTTCGTCGGGTTCGCGCTCGTCGCCCTGAGCCAGGCGTGGATCATGATCCCCATCGGTGCCCTGGCGATCCTCGCGGCCTGGCGCTACACCGGCGGCGGCAACCCCTACGGCTACCGCGGCCTCGGCGAGGTCTACGTCTTCATCTTCTTCGGCCTGGTCGCCACCCTCGGCACGCAGTACACCCAGATCGGCTCGATCACCCCGGTCGGCGTGCTCGGCGCCATCGGCGTCGGCGCCCTCGCCAGCGCGATCCTCGTGGCCAACAACCTGCGCGACATCCCCACCGACTCGGTGACCGGCAAGACGACCCTCGCGGTCCGGCTGGGCGACGCGCGCACCCGCCAGCTCTACCTCGGCCTCTTCGGCGTCACGGTCGTGTGCACCCTGCTCATGGCGATCTGGCGCCCGTGGGCCCCGATCGGCCTCGTCGGGCTGGTCATCGCCTGGCCCGGCATCCAGGCCGTGCGCTCCGGCGCGACCGGCAAGGCGCTCATCCCGGCCCTCGGGCTCACCGGCTTCGCCGAGCTGATGTGGGCGATCTGGCTCTTCGCGCCGCTCGCCCGCTGACCCTCCCGGGCGCCGCTCGCGCGCGGCCGGAAAAGTCCCTGGTGGCCGGGAAACGCGAAGATGGCCGCGCAATTGCGCGGCCATCTTCGTGTTTCCCGGCCAGACGCGATCATCCCGGCCAGCTGCGAGGATCTCGGCCTGCACGGCCCGAGCCACCGCGGGGCCGAGCGCGGCGTCACTCCTCAGCGGAAGGTCTCGGGCTCCTCGGCCTCGGTCTCCGCCTCGGGCTCGCTCGTACCCCGCCCGTCCTCGACGGCCTCGTCGGTGTCGGTGCGCTCGGCGCGAGCGCGAGCCTTGGCGGCCTGGCGGTCCTGGATCTGCTGGATCATCTCGGCGCGGAAGGGCTTGAGCACGACGGCCGAGATGACCATCGACGCGATCGCGGCGATGACCACGAGCCAGGGCAGCTCGGCGGGCTCACGCAGTCCGACGAGCCACAGGGCCGCGAGGCAGCCGAAGAAGATGAGCATGCGCAGCAGCGAGTAACGGATCATGCGGGGGACCTCACTGCGCGTAGCTGTGCTGGCCGATGAAGTAGAAGTTCACGACCGTGTAGTTGATGACGATGCAGGCGAAGCCGGCCAGGGCGATCCAGTTGGCCGTGCGACGCGAGGTGTTCTTCGTGGCCCGGGCGTGCAGGTAGGCGGCGTAGACGACCCAGATGACGAAGGTCCACACCTCCTTGGGGTCCCAGTTCCAGTAGGAGCCCCAGGCCTCGCGGGCCCAGATGGCGCCGGCGATGAGGGTGAAGGTCCACAGCGGGAAGCCGATGATGTGCAGCGAGTACGAGAGCTTCTCGAGCTGCTGCGCCGCGGGCAGCTTGCGCCAGAAGCGCTCGCCGCCGACCTCGCGGTCACTCATGAGGTAGAGCGCGCTGAGGATCGCGCCGACGATGAAGATGCCGACGGACAGGGTCGCGACGGTGACGTGGATCGGCAGCCAGTAGGACTTGAGCGAGGGGACGAGCTCGTCGGCCTCGACGTACCAGGCGGTCGAGGCGACCATGAGCACGAGCACGACGAAGGCCGTGACGAAGACGCCCAGCCAGCGCAGGTCCCTGCGCAGCCCGGAGACGCAGAAGACGGCCATCGCGAAGAAGCACCCGGCGATGCTGAACTCGAAGAGGTTGCCCAGCGGCGCCCGGTCGACGGCCACCCCGCGCAGGACGATCGAGCCGAGCAGCAGCAGCGCGCCCAGCCACGAGAGGGACCCACCGATGCCGGCGGCCTTGCGGGCCCGGGCGGGGGTCTCGACGCTCGTCCCGGCGGCTGCGCCCCCTTCGTCCGTCAGGTCCTCGGCCCGCACCGCCACCCGACCGTGGCCGGCACCCGCGCCGTGGACTCGGCGCGCTCACGCACCGGGACCGACTGGGCGAGGTAGAGGGCGTAGCAGAGCATCGCCACGGTGAT
Source organism: Janibacter sp. CFPM2_SD2 (assembly GCF_057364645.1). Lineage (NCBI taxonomy): Bacteria > Bacillati > Actinomycetota > Actinomycetes > Micrococcales > Intrasporangiaceae > Janibacter > Janibacter sp. CFPM2_SD2. The sequence continues at coordinate 9,182 of NZ_JBNFOF010000044.1, read as the reverse complement.
CACCAGCGCGGCCGAGGCCAGCGCGTAGTTGGCGTTCTGGGCCAGCATCTCGTTCGTCATGATGTCCTCGATTGTCCCACGAGCTCGTCGCGGATCTCCTGGACGACCTCGGGCAGGCCGTCGTCGTCGTCTCGGCTCATGCCGCCGACGTCGACGCGCACGACGTCGCCGTCCTGGACGAGCCGGACGAAGACCCGGCGGCGCTTGATGGTCAGGGTGGCGATGAGCCCGGCGAGCGCGGCGAGCGCCGACCACAAGGTCAGCCCCTTGCCCGGGTCGTGCCGCACGGAGAAGCCGGCGAAGCGCTCCACCCCGTCGAAGGTGATCGTGCCGCGGTTGTCGGGCAGGTTGGCCCCCTCGCCGGGCTTGAGCCAGATGCGCAGCTGGTCGGTGCCCTTGGCGTTGGTGACCTTGTCCATCGACTCGGTGTCGAGCGTGAAGACCGACTGCGGGCGCCGCCGGGGTAGAGGTCGCCGGTGTACATGCTCAGGGCGAGCGCCGGGTCCTTGGTGTCCGGGAAGACCGAGACCGGCCCCTGGTCGGGGTCGATGTAGGCCGTCGGCAGGAAGAGCCCCATGAAGCCGAACTGCTCGGGCGTCGCGGCCCCGACCTTGATCGCGCCGGTGGAGCGGTAGTTGCCGTCCTGCGCGAGGAAGGGGGTGGCCCCCGAGTAGAGGACCTTGCCGTCGGCGTCCTTGACCGTGACGACGGGGGCGTAGCCGTTGCCGAGGAGGAAGACGGTCGCGTCCTGCATCTCCAGCGGGTGGTTGACCTTGACGACGTCGGTGAAGTCCTCGCCGTCGGCGGTCGTCCCGGTGACGTGCGCCTCGAAGTCCCGCGGCTGGCCGAAGGTCTGCGCCCCGGGCTCGCGGTCGTTGAAGTCCGCGGTCATCTTCGTGACCTTCATGCCGAAGGGGGCGAGCGAGGACTCGTCGACGAGCGGCCCCGGGGCGAAGGTGTCGTAGCGCGTCACGGTGTTGACGAAGGAGTCCCCGGCGGGGACGACGACGTCGGCCTTCCAGCCCCAGAGGTGGCCGACGGCGACGCCGATGATCAGCGTGACGAGGGCGGTGTGGAAGACGAGGTTGCCGGTCTCCTTGGCATAGCCCTTCTCCGCGGACACGGAGGCGTCGTCGTGGCTGGCGACGCGGAAACGACGCTTGCGCAGCACCCGGGTCGCGGCCTCGCGCACCTGCTCGAGGTCACCGGCGACCTCGCCGTCGGCGTGTGCCTCGAGCCGCGCGAGCCGCTTGGGAGCGCGGGGAGGCTTGCTGCGCAAGGACTTCCAGTGCACGGCGGTGCGCGGCACGATGCAGCCGATGAGCGAGATGAAGAGGAGCAGGTAGATCGCGGAGAACCACGGCGAGCTGTAGACCTCGAAGGCCCCGAGCTTGTCGAGCCACGGGCCGGTCGTCTCGTGCCGGGCGATCCAGTCCTCGGTGCGCGCCGGGTCGAGGCTGCGCTGGGGGAAGACCGAACCGGGCACGGCACCGATCGCCAGGAGCAGCAGCAGGAAGAGCGCGGTGCGCATGCTCGTCAGCTGGCGCCAGCCCCACCGCAGGTAGCCGATCGCGCCGAGCCGGGGCTGGGTCACCTCGGGCCGCTGACGGGTCGAGCTGGCCATCAGAGGATCACCTCCGTGTCGCTGATGAGATGGATCTGCAGCCACTGGGTGATCGCGTCCCAGCCGCCGGTGAGCAGGAGCAGCCCGATCGCGATGAGCAGCACGGCGCCGACGACCTGGATGGCGCGCTGGCGGCGGCGCAGCCAGGCCGAGACCGGCGCCCACCGCTCGTAGGCGGCGGCGATGAGCAGGAAGGGCAGCCCCAGGCCGAGGCAGTAGGCGACGGCGAGGACCACGGCGCGGGTCGTCGACCCGTCACCGGTGAGGTTGAGGGCGAGGACCGCGCCGAGCGTCGGGCCCATGCAGGCGCCCAGCCGAGGCCGAAGACCGCGCCGAGCACCGGCGCCCCGGCGAGCCCGGTCGCGGGCTTGATCGGCAGGCGGAAGGTCCGCTGCGAGCCGGCGCCGAGGAAGACGAGGGCCATGAGGATGACAAGCACGCCGCCGATGCGCATGAGCAGCTCGCGGTGCTCGACGAGCGCCCGGCCGGCGGTCGCGACGAACATCGACGCGAGGACGAAGACGGCGCTGAAGCCGAGGATGAAGAGCAGCGTCCCCAGGACCATCCGCCCGCGGCTGCGCTCCTCGAGGGCGACATCGGACAGGCCGGTGACGTAGCCGAGGTAGCCGGGCACGAGCGGCAGCACGCAGGGCGTGGCGAAGGAGACGAGCCCGGCGAGGGCGGCGACGAGGACGGCGAGCGGCAGCGCCCCCTCGGTGACCTGATCGCTCAGTCCGCCGGCGAGCGAAGGGAGCGTGGCCAGGGCCCCGCTCATGCCGTCTCGGCGGCGGTGTCCTCGACGAGCCCCACGAGGGTCGAGGTGGTCACCGGACCGAGGACGACGGCCGCGATGCGGCCCTCACGGTCGAGCACGGCGGTGGACGGCGTGGCGGTCATCTTGCCCTGCATGTCGAGGGCGCTCTGGCCGGACTTGTCGTAGACGGAGGGCCAGGTGAAGCCCCACTCCTGCGCCTGCGCCCGGCCGGTCTCCTTGGAGGACTCGCGGAAGTTGATGCCGACGAACTCGACGTCCTCCCCCTTCGTCTGCTCCTGCGCGTCGACGAGGTGCGGGGCCTCCGTGGCGCACGGGCCGCACCAGCTCGCCCAGCTGTTGACGACGACGACCTTGCCGCGCTGGTCCGCGCTGTCCCAGGTCTTGCCGTCGATCGTCTCGCCGGCGAGCTCCACCGGCTTCCCCCGGTCGGCCTCGGCGATGAGGTGCGTGGAGCCGTCGCCGTTGCGGGTGCCGAACTCCTTGGCCGCCTTCTCCGACGGCGAGTCGCTGCAGGCGGCGACGCCGCCGGCGAGGGCCAGGGCGCTCGCCGTCGCGACGAGGGTGCGGGTGATGCGGTGTCGTCTCATCGAAGGGGGTCAGGCTCCAGGGGTCTTGGCCGCGTGCGCGTAGAGGTGCGCCGCCGGCTCGCTGTAGGTGACGTCGACGACCTCGTCGCCGACGAAGGTGACCGAGGTCAGGGAGGCGAGGTTGCACTCCCGGCGCCGCGGGTCGTGCCACAGCGGCCGCTGCTCGAGGACGCTGCGGATGGTCCAGATCGGCAGCTGGTGGCTGACGACGAGCGCCTCGTGGCCGCGGGCGTGGTCGCGGGCGTCCTCGATGGCGGCCATCATCCGCTTGCCGATGGCGCGGTAGTGCTCGCCCCAGGTCGGCTTCGTGGGGTCGCGCACCCACCACCAGCGGCGCGGGTCGAGCAGCAGCCGCTTGCGGAAGCGGCGGCCCTCGAACTTGTTGCCCGCCTCGATGACCCGGGGGTCGACGACGGCGGTCAGGCCGTGGCGGGCGAGGGTCGGTGCGGCCGTCTCGGCGGTGCGCTCGAGCGGGCTGTGGACCACGAGCGCCAGGTCGGCGTCGGCGAGGTGCTCGCCGACGACCTCGGCCATCTCTCGGCCCAGGGGCGAGAGGTGGTAGTCGGGCAGGCGGCCGTAGAGGATCTTGTGCGGGTTGTCGACCTCGCCGTGGCGCAGGAGGTGGACGACGGTGCGCTCGCTGCCGGGACGGGTCCCGTGCTCGGCGTGGGCCTCACGGGCACCTTCGGCGGCCTCGGTCGTGGCTCCGCGGGCCTGGGCGGAGGACTCCTCGTCGATGGGCAGGTCGGTGCCGGAGTCGGGCATCGGCTCGGTCATGGCCGGGATTGTCCCACCTCAGTCTGAGTGCTCCCTGCGGTGGTCGACGACGGCGTCGTAGAGCGCCTTCTTGGAGTGGCCCGTCGACGTGCCGACGGCCGCGCAGACGTCCTTGAGCCGGGCGCCGCGGTCCTTGCGGGCGAGCACCTCGGCGACCGCGTCCTCCATGGAGATCGTCGTGCGGTCGGCGCCGCCGACGACGATCGTGATCTCGCCCTTGACCCCCTCGGCCGCCCACTGGGCCAGCTCGGCCAGGCCACCCCGGCGGACCTCCTCGTAGGTCTTCGTCAGCTCGCGGCACACCGCGGCCGGCCGGTCGGGGCCGAGGATCTCGGCCATCGCCTCGAGGGTGGCGGCGATGCGGTGCGGCGCCTCGAAGAAGACCATGGTGCGCCGCTCCTGAGCGACCTCGGTGAGCAGCCGGCGACGCTCGCCGCCCTTGCGCGGGAGGAATCCCTCGAAGGTGAAGCGGTCGACCGGCAGCCCCGAGACGGCCAGGGCCATGAGCACGGCGCTCGGCCCGGGCACGCAGGTGACGACCTCGTCGGCGTCGATGCACGCCCGCACGAAGCGGTAGCCGGGGTCGGAGACCGAGGGCATGCCGGCGTCGGTGACGAGCACGACCCGCTCCCCCGCGACGACCGCCTCGAGCAGCTCGGCGGTCTTCGTCGCCTCGTTGTGCTCGTGATAGCTGACGACCCGCTCGGGCAGCGTCACGCCGATCTCCCCGGCGAGACGGCGCAGCCGACGGGTGTCCTCGGCGGCGACGATGTCGGCCCCCTCGAGCTCCTCCCGCAGCCGGGGGCTGGCGTCGCGCGGGTCTCCGATGGGCGTGGCGGCGAGGACGAGTGGCATGCCTCCATCCTCGCCTACGATGGCGGCCATGGACCGGGGGGAGCAGCTGCGCGCGCGTCTGCTCGGCTTCCGCCCCAGCGACGTGCTGTGGGGCTGGCTCGGTCCGCTCCTCTTCGCCGCGATCGGTGGCGTGCTGCGCTTCTGGTCCCTCGGCCGCCCCCACCAGCTGGTCTTCGACGAGACGTACTACGTCAAGCAGGGCGTCTCGATGCTCGAGTACGGCGTCGAGATGCGGTGGAAGGGCGAAGGGGAGAAGGTCGACCCGCTCTTCACCGCCGGCAACCTCGACGTCTTCAAGACGACCGAGGGCGACATGGTCGTCCACCCGCCGGTCGGCAAGTGGATCATCGCCTTCGGCGAGTGGGTCTTCGGCTCGACGTCGAGCTTCGGCTGGCGCTTCTCCGTCGCGCTGCTCGGCACGATCTCGATCCTCATGGTGGGCCGGATCGCCCGCCGCCTCTTCGGCTCGAGCTGGCTCGGCACCATCGCGGCCTTCCTCATGGCCTTCGAGGGGCACCACTTCGTCCACTCGCGCACCGGCCTGCTCGACCTGATCCTCATGTTCTTCGCGCTCGCGGCCTTCGGCGCGCTGCTCGTCGACCGCGACTGGTCACGCGCCCGCCTGGCCGACCGGGTCACCGCGCTGCCGAGCACCTCATTCGGCACCGGCCCGATGCTGTGGTGGCGCCCCTGGCGGCTCGTCGCCGCCCTCTCCCTCGGCCTGGCCTGCGGCACGAAGTGGTCCGGGCTCTACTTCTTCGCGGCCTTCGGCCTGATGACCGTCTTCTGGGACATGGGTGCCCGCCGCGCCGCCGGCGCCCGGCACTGGGCCGTCGCCGGCATCGGCAAGGACGGCGTGTGGGCCGGCATCTCGATGACGGTCGTCGTGCTCGCGACCTACCTCGCCTCGTGGACCGGCTGGTTCGTCACGAAGACGGGCTACAACCGCACGTGGGCCGTGGACCACCCCGGCGAGGGCGTGCAGTGGCTGCCGCCCGCCCTTCGCTCGCTGTGGCAGTACCACGCGCAGGTCCTCGACTTCCACGACCACCTGACCTCGCCGCACACCTACATGTCCAACCCCTGGTCGTGGATGATCCAGTCGCGGCCGACCTCCTTCTTCTACGAGACGAAGTCCGCCGGCATGACCGGCTGCGAGGTCGACAAGTGCTCCAAGGCGATCACCTCGCTCGGCTCGGTCTCGATCTGGTGGCTCGCGACCGCGGCCCTGTTCTTCCTGCTGTGGCACTGGGCCTTCCGCCGTGACTGGCGGGCCGGCGCGATCCTCGCGGGCTTCGTCGGCGGGTGGCTGCCGTGGTTCTTCCTGCAGCACCGCACGATCTTCACCTTCTACACGATCGCCTTCGAGCCCTGGGTGATCCTCGCGGTCGTCTTCATGCTCGGTCTCGCGCTCGGCCCGCCGGGCGCGACGGCCCGCCGCCGACGCATCGGGCACCTCGTCGTCGGCGCCTACCTGCTCCTCGTCCTGGCCAACTTCGCCTTCTTCTGGCCGATCTGGACCGCCCAGGTCATCCCCTACGACCACTGGCGCTGGCGCATGTGGTTCCCGAGCTGGGTCTGACCCTTCGAGGCTCCTCCGTCGCACCTCAGGGAACGTTGTGGGTGCGGGCTCGTACCCTCGAGGCCATGGACCTCCCCCTCCTCGACGGCCGGCCGCAGCCCGCGGTCATCACCGCGGGCGACCTGCGTCGCGGCCGCGAGTGCGAGTTCGGCCTGCTCGTCGAGCTCGACGTGCGGCTCGGTCGTCGTGAGGCGGTTCCCGCCGAGGTCGACCCGATCCGCGAGCGCTTCGGCGACCTCGGGCGCGACTACGAGCAGGAGGTCACCGACGAGCTGACCGCGGCGATCGGCGACGGCGTCATCGACGCCGGCCGCATGTCCGCCACCGAGGTCCTGCGCGTGCTGCAGGACCCTGCTGTGCGGCTGGTCCACCAGGTCCCGGTCGCCGGCGAGCGCTTCCGTGGCCGGGCCGACCACCTGCTGCGTGACGAAGGGGGCTGGGTCGCGGCGGAGACCAAGCTCGCCCGCAAGGCGCACCGGCACGCCCAGCTGCAGGTGGCCGCCTACGCCGAGGCGCTCGAGTCCGCCGGGGTGCCGTTGGCCCCCTTCGTCCGGCTGATCCTCGGCGACGGGACGCACGTCGACACCCCGCGCGAGGAGCTGGCCGACGAGTTGCACGAGGTTCGCTCGCGCATCCTCGAGGTCATCGACGCGCACGCCGCCGAGAGCGGGCCGGTCGTGTGGGAGGACCCGCGGTGGAAGGCGTGCCTCTTCTGCGACGCCTGCCGCGCCGAGCTCGCCGTGCGCGAGGACGTCGGGCTCGCCGCCGGGGTGCGCGCGACGACCCGGGCGCGGCTCGTCGACGCCGGGGTCACGACGCTCACGGCACTTGCCGAGCGGACCCGACCGGTCGAGGGGCTCGACGACGAGCAGCTGGCCGTGCTGCGCAGCCAGGCCGGGCTGCAGCTCATCGAGCCGACGCCGCAGGAGCCGTTGCCCTATGAGGTCTTCGCCCCCGAGCTGCTCGCCCAGCTGCCGGCGCCGAGCGAGGGCGATGTCTTCTTCGACTTCGAGGGCGACCCGATGTGGCGGGGCGCGACCGCGACCGACACGGGTCTGGAGTACCTCTTCGGATCGCTCACGGCGAGCGGCGACTTCGTGCCCTTCTGGGCCCACGACCGTGAGCAGGAGCGGGCCGCGCTCGTCGGCTTCGTCGACTGGCTGCGCGAGCGGCTGCACCGGTGGCCCGGCCTGCACGTCTTCCACTACTCCGGCTACGAGCGCTCCGCCCTGACCCGCCTGGCCGCCCGGCACGGCGTCTACGAGGCGGAGGTCGCGCAGCTGCTCGAGGGCGACGTCTTCGTCGACCTCTACGCCGTGGTCAAGTCGGCCGTGCGGGTCGGCAGCCGCTCCTACTCGATCAAGGCGCTCGAGCCGCTCTACATGGGTGACGAGCTGCGCGACGCCGACGGCGTGACGGCCGGCGGCGACTCGATCATCGAGTACCAGCGCTACCGCGAGGCGGTGGCCGCGGGCGACGAGCTCGAGGCGGCGGCCCGGCTCGAGGACCTGCGGCAGTACAACGAGTACGACTGCCTCTCGACGCTGCGGCTGCGCGACTGGCTGCTCGACCATGCCGGCTGAGCGCGGGCCGCGCCTATCCTGTGGGGGTGTCCCCCCTTCGGTCCCTGGCTCCGGCGAGCGCTGTGCAGGCGCGACGGCGGCAGCTCGCCGCGACCGCCCTCGTGCTGCTCGTCGTGCTCGCGGTCGCCGTGGGTCTGACGACGGCCGCCGGCGCCCCCGACCGGGGATGCTCCCGATGCGGGCGGGGCGGTGACGAGCTCCTCCGGGACCGACCGGAGCGAGGCCGCGGGCACCGGCTCCGCGACGACGAGCCCGCGGACCTCCCCTTCGCCCACCGCGCCGGAGTACTGGTCAACTGGCCGCTACACGCGGCTGACCGCCGGCACCGGCGTGCGCGGCGAGTCCGGCCAGCTCGTCACCTACCGCGTCGAGGTCGAGCAGGCGCCCGGGTGACGAGCGGCGACTTCGGCCGGGTCATCGACCGCGCGCTGTCGCACCCGCCGCGGGTGGACCGGGCGGGCGGGCAGTGGTCGCTTCCGCCGGGTCGTCGACGAGCCGGCGCAGCTGACGATCCGCCTGGCGACGCCCGCGACCGTCGACAAGCAGTGCGAGGCCGCCGGCGCCTCGACCGACGGCTACACCTCCTGCCGCGCAGGGGAGTTCATCATGCTCAACCTCGACCGGTGGTTCCTCGGGGTGCCGCACGTCGACGACATCGACGCCTATCGGACCTATCTCGTCAACCACGAGGTCGGGCACGGGCTGGGGCTGGGGCACGAGCGCTGCCCCGCCCCGGGGTGGCGCGCGCCGGTCATGCTCCAGCAGACACTCGGTCTCGACGGCTGCACGGCCAACCCGTGGCCGCTCGACACCGACGGCAAGATGATCAGCGGACCTCCGGCGGCGGAGTGACCTCGTGACCGAACCGAGCCGGGGTGTGCTGCGAGTGGCGCGCACCATCGCCTGGACGATCGCGGCCGGCGGGCTGTCCACCGGCGCCCACCTCGCCGCCGGCGGCGGACTCCCTTCGGCCGGAGGGATGGTGCTCATCGTCGGGCTGCTGCTGTGGAGCGGTCTCGTCCTCACGCAGTGGCGGCTCGGCCGCGCGGCGATGGCCGTCACGCTCGGCGGGTCCCAGGTGGTCCTGCACACCCTGCTCTCCGCGGGGCACCCCGACCCGACGTGCGCGGTCGGCGGTGGTCACCACGAGATGGTCCTCGGGTGCGCGGGCGGCGCCGAGATGTCCCACACCAGCCCGGCCATGCTCCTCGCGCACACCGTCGCCGCACTGCTACTGGCCCTCGTCCTCGCCCGTGGTGAGGAGGCGGTCTGGTTCCTCGCCGGCCTGCTGCGACCGGTCCTGCCGCAGCCGGTGCGGCGGGTCGTCATCCCCGCGCCGTGTGCAACCCCGGCCGTCGCGGACCAGCCGCGGCGGACCCCCTTCGTCCTCGGCGGGGTG
>NZ_JBNFOF010000043.1:0-17703 GCF_057364645.1 Janibacter sp. CFPM2_SD2 | reverse complement strand
GCCGAGTCGGTCGGCGCCGACGACGAGGCCGGCGGCGGCAGCCGCCACGACGACTCCTCGGGCCACGGGGGCGGCCCACGGTCGGGACTCGCTCATCGCTCGTCCTCCTCCTCGGGGTCGGGACGGCGCTCGGTCGGCAGGGCGAGGTAGAGGGCCAGGAGCAGGGCCAGGCCCTGGGCGGCCTTCCACCACGGGTGTCCGGCCCCGACCGCGACGCTCACCTCGTCGGTGCCCTCGGGCAGCTCGTAGGTCGGGACGGCGCTGTGGGTCTGCGCCCGCAGCAGTCGACCATCGGCGCGCACCTGGACCCGGTCGCTCCAGTCGAGCGACTCGGCGACGGTGAGGGTGTCGGCCTTCGGGATCGCGACGTCGCACCGGTGTCGCCGTGCGGACCCTCGACGGCCACGGCGTCGCTCGTGCGCGCGGTCGTCACGCGCACCCGCGAGGGCACCGACTCGTGGGTGACCTCGGAGCGCACCGCCCAGGTCGTCGTGCCGGCACTCGAGCCGAGCCGGCTCAGGCCGGGCGAGGCGTCGACGAGGCGGCGCTGGGCCTGCGTCGGGTCCACGACGACGAGGTGCGAGACGGCGTGCTCGGCGAGGCGTCGCTCGCGGCACGGCGTGCCTCCCCGCGCCCAGGAGCTGGGCCACCGCAGCGGCGACCTCCTCCTCCCCGGGGACCGGTTCGTCGACCACGGGCAGGTCGCGTCACGAGGGCGCCGGGCTCGTCGCCGACGAGGCGGTAGACCACGCCCTCGTCGGTCGGCTCGACGACGAGCGCGCGCGACCCGAGCGGCCCCTCGGCGGCAGCGACGGCCACGAGCGGCCGCGGCTCGCGCCACGTGGTCAGGTCGTCGCCGTAGGAGTGCTGGCCGACGACGACACCACTGCCGACGGCGGCGACGAGCACGGCGGCGGTGACGCCGGTCGTCGCGACGAGCTGGGCGCGGGCGGTCCCGAGCCGCAGCAGCGCCGGCCCGGTGATGACGCGGCGCGACGACCCGACGCGCGGCCGCCGGCAGGAGCATCAGCCCGACTTGCACGCCGGTCCAGCCGCGTGCGGCGAGGCTCGTCGGGGACGGCGACGAGCATGCCGAACCACGCCGACGACAGGCTGCCCGCGGTGAGTAGGGAGCGGCGGGCGGCGGCGCTGCGCACGAGCGCCAGCGGGACGATGCCGAAGGGGGTGCCCCGCGAGCGGAGCACGACGACCGGGGCGGCGACGAGGAGCAGCACCGCGCCGCCGAAGGAGACGGCCGGGCCGAGGGTGGCGGCCTGGAGGGTGAGGACCGCGCCGGTGGCGGCGAGCGCGACGAGCAGCACGCCGGCGGGGTCGAGGGTGGCGCCCGGCTGCCGCTCGGTGGGCAGCCAGCGCCAGGCAACGGGCACGAGCGCGAGCGTCACGAGCGGGATCGCGACGACCGGCCTCCAGCCGAAGGGGGTCGACGAGCGCCGAGCCGATGACCGGCCCGAGCGCGTTGACCGTGCCGCCCACCCCGGCATAGGTGGCCAGTGCCCGGGCCCGCGCGTCGCCGGCGAAGAGTGCCTGCACCGCCGCGAGGGTGAGAGCGGGGATCGCCGAGGCGCCCAGCCCCTGGAGGGTGCGGGTCGCGATGAGCGCCGGCAGGCTGTCGACGAGCGCGCCGGCGCAGGCCGCGGCGACCATGACGCCGAGCCCGACGAGCAGGGGTAGTCGGATGCCGAGGAGGTCGCCGAGCCGACCGCAGATCGCGCTGCCGACGGCCAGGGCGAGGGAGTAGCAGCTGACGACGAGGGCTGCCCGGCCCGCGGTGAGCTCGAGGTCGTCGGCGAGGGTGGGCAGGGCGACGGCGACGGCCGCGCTGCCCATGCCGGTGACCCCGAAGAGGACGGCGATCGCGCTCGCCACGGCGCCCCGGTGCTCGGTGGCGGGTGCGGTGGCGATGTCGACCCCTTCGTCGGCTTGTATCTGAATCCGAGTTCAAGTATACCTGTGAGGATCACGGACGACCAGAGCCGACCGACCAGAGGATGCGCACCATGACGACGACGTCGGATGCCGCAGCGGGCGAGACCGCTTGTGCCGCAGCGCTGCTCATCGACTTCGGGGGAGTGCTCACCGTCCCCCTCCGCGCCGCCTTCGGCGCGCTCTCCACCGACATCGGGCTCGACCCCGACGCCGGCCTGCGCCTCCTCGCCACCCACGAGGGGGCCCGCACCGCGCTGGGCGAGCACGAGGTCGGCCGCCTCGACGACGAGGGGTTCGAGGACGCCTTCGCCCGCCGCCCTCACCGAGGCCGGCGGCCACCCCGAGCCGCGCGGCCTGCTCGCCCGCCTCGCCGAGCACATGGACCTCGACGAGCCGATGGTCGACCTCGTGCGCGAGGTCCGCGCCGCCGGCGTGCCCGTCGCGCTCGTCTCCAACTCGTTGGGCCGCGACTGCTACGCCCGGGTCGACCTCGACGAGTTCTTCGACGTCACCGTCATCTCCGGTCGGGTCGGGGTGCGCAAGCCCTCCCGGCAGATCTACCGCATCGCCTGCGAGCGGCTCGGGGTCGACCCCGGGCAGTGCGTGCTCGTCGACGACCTCGAGCACAACCTCGTCGGGGCCGCCCGCCTCGACATCCGCGGCATCCATCACCGCACCGCCGACGAGACCATCCCGCGCGTGCGGGCCGCCCTCGGCCTGCCGACGCCGACCGCAGCGTGACCCCCTTCGCCCCTGAACCACTCACCAAAGGACCCCACGATGTTCGACCTCAGTGACCGCGGCCAGGACTATCGCGACCGCCTGCTCGCCTTCATGGACGAGCACGTCTACCCCGCCGAGAGCGTCTACCGCGAGCAGATGCGCGCCTCCGGCGACGCCAACCACCACCCGCAGGTCCTCGAGGACCTCAAGGCCGAGGCGCGCAGCCGGGGCCTGTGGAACCTCTTCCACCCGCACCCCGAGTGGGGGCCGGGGCTGACGAACCTCGAGTACGCCCACCTCGCCGAGATCACCGGGCGCAGCATCGAGATCGCCCCCGAGGCGATCAACTGCAATGCCCCCGACACCGGCAACATGGAGGTGCTCACGCTCTTCGGCACCGACGAGCACAAGGAGCGCTACCTCAAGCCGCTGCTCGCGGGCGAGATGGCCTCGGCCTTCGCGATGACCGAGCCGGCCGTCGCCAGCTCCGACGCGACCAATGTCGAGACCCGGATGGTCCGCGACGGCGACGAGTACGTCATCACCGGCCGCAAGTGGTGGACCTCCAACGCCCTGCACAAGAACTGCAAGGTCCTCATCGTCATGGGCAAGACCGACCCCGACGCCCCGACCCACCGTCAGCAGTCGATGATGGTCGTCCCGATCGACGCCCCGGGCGTGAAGATCCTGCGAGGCCTGCCGGTCTTCGGCTACTGGGACCGCGAGGGTCACGCCGAGGTCGAGTTCGACCACGTGCGCGTGCCGCGCGAGGCGCTGCTCGCGGGCGAGGGCGACGGCTTCATGATCAGCCAGGCCCGCCTGGGCCCCGGCCGCATCCACCACTGCATGCGCGCCATCGGCGTCGCCGAGCGCGCCCTCGACCTGATGATCGACCGCGCCCAGTCGCGGGTGACCTTCGGTGAGCCGATCGCCAACCGGGCCAACATCATGGACTGGGTCGCCGAGGCGCGGATCGAGATCGAGATGGCCCGCCTGCTGACGCTCAAGGCCGCGCACATGATGGACACGGTGGGCAACAAGGTCGCCCGCACGGAGATCGCCGCCATCAAGGTGGCCGCGCCGCAGGTGGCGCTGAAGGTCCTCGACCGGGCGATCCAGGTCCACGGCGGCGGTGGCGTGAGCGACGACTTCCCGCTCGCCCAGTGGTACGCCCACATGCGCACCCTCCGCCTGGCCGACGGGCCCGACGAGGTGCACAAGATGACCATCGCCCGCCGCGAGTACCGCCGCCGCAGCCCGGAGTGGGGCAAGAAGTGACCGAGGGGCTGCGCGAGGACGCGCTGACCGGCTGGCTCGTCGGTCTCGGGGTCGGCCTGCAGGCGCCCCTGACCTACGAGCGCGTCGGCCTGGGCCAGTCCAACCTCACCTATCTCGTCACCGATGCGAAGGGGGAGCGGCTGGTCCTGCGTCGGCCGCCCCTCGGTGAGCTGCTCGCCTCGGCCCACGACGTGGCCCGCGAGCACCGGATCCTCTCGGCGCTGCAGGGCACGGACGTCCCGCTGCCGCGGGTGCTCGGGCTGTGCGAGGACCCGAGCGTCACCGACGTGCCCGGTCCTCGCCGTGTCCCACGTCGAGGGCACGGTCGTCGACGAGCGGCCCGACGCCGAGGCGCTCGCGCCGGCGGCCCGGCATGCGATCGGGCTCGCGCTCGTCGACACCCTCGGCCGGATCCACGGCGTCGACCTGACCGCGGTCGGGCTCGACGACCTGGCGAGCCACAAGCCCTATGCCGCCCGCCAGCTCAAGCGCTGGTCCGGGCAGTGGGAGCTCTCCCGCACCCGGGAGCTGCCGGCGCTGGAGCAGCTCACCGAGCGCCTGCGGGCGCTCGAGCCGGAGCCGGGGGAGGTCGTGCTCGTCCACGGCGACAGCCACCTGCGCAATGTCATCGTCGACCCCGACGACGCGTCGGTGCGGGCGATCCTCGACTGGGAGCTGTGCACCCTCGGCGACCCGCTTGCCGACCTCGGCACGGTCCTCGCCTACTGGCCGCAGCCGGGCGACCCGCCGACGATGCGCTTCGACGCCTCGATGGTCGAGGGCTTCGCCACGCGGGAGGAGCTCGTCGAGCGCTACGTCGCGGCCACCGGGCGCGACGTCACCCACGTGCCCTTCTGGCACGGCCTGGGGCTGTGGAAGCTCGCGATCATCCTCGAGGGGGTGCGTCGCCGACAGCTCGACGACCCGCGCAACCTCACCGCGATGGGCCGCATCCCCGCCGAGGCGGTCGACGAGCTCGTCGCGTGTGCGCACGCCGTCCTCGACGCGGACTAGGGTGTCCGCCATGCCCAGCGACACCGACTCCGCCGTCCCCGAGGTCCCTGACCTCGTCGACGCCGCCAAGCTCGGGACGCTGCCCCAGACCCCCCGGGGCAAGCGCACCCGGGACGCCCTGATCGCCGCCGCGCGCACCGTCTTCGAGCGTGACGGCTACGTCGACTCGCGCCTCGTCGACATCGCGGCGGAGGCGAAGTGCTCGATCGGCAGCTTCTACACGTGGTTCGACAGCAAGGACGAGGTCCTGGCCGCCGTCCTCCACGAGGCGCAGAGCGACATGCTTCACCCCGGCACCAGCCGGATCGAGGCGACCGACGACCCGATCGCGATCATCGCCGCGAGCAATCGCGCCTACTTCGAGGCCTTCCGCCGCAATGCGAAGCTCAACGCCCTGCTCCAGCAGGTCGCGGCGGTCGACCCGCGCTTCCGCGACATGCGCCGCGCGCGCAGCGAGGCCTTCGTCGCCCGCAACTCGCGGGCGATTCGCGACCTGCAGGAGCGCGGTCTGGCCGACCGTGACGTCGACCCCGAGCTCGCGGCGATGGCCCTGTCGGGCATGGTCGCCCGCCTCGCCTACGACATCTTCGTCATCGGCGGGCCGGAGACGGTCGAGGACGTCGTCGCGACCGCGACCCGCCTGTGGACCAATGCCCTCGGCCTGACCGAGCCGGTCCTGCGCGCCGACTGACGCGCAGGACCGAGCGGCCTCATCGGGCGATGTTGACCCCGCCGTCGACGGTCAGCGTGCTGCCGACGACGTAGTCGCCGGCGTCCGAGGCGAGGTAGACCGCAGCGGCGGCCATGTCCTCGTCGCGGCCGATCCGGCCGGAGGGGATCTGCGCGGCGGTCTCGGCCTCCTGGTCGCGGGCCTCCTTGTTCATCGACGAGGCGAAGGCGCCCGGCGCGATGGCGCTGACGACGATGCCCTCCGGGGCGAGCCGCACGGCCATCCGCTTCGTCAGGTGCACGACGCCCGCCTTGCTCGCGTGGTAGCTGTAGGTCTCGAGCGGGTTGAGGGAGAGCCCGTCGATCGAGGCGATGTTGATGACCTTGGCCAGGTGACCGCTGCGCTCGCGGCCGGCGAGCAGCAGCGGCTTGGCGGCCTGGGTGAGGAAGAAGGGCGCCTTGACGTTGAGGTCCATGACCTTGTCCCAGCCGCTCTCGGGGAACTCGTCGAAGCCCGCCCCCCACGCCGCGCCGGCGTTGTTGACGAGGACGTCGAGGTGGTCCTCGTGCTCGCCGAAGGCCTCGAGCAGCGCACCGATCCCGGCGGTCGTCGAGACGTCGCAGGGCAGGGCGACGCAGCGCCCTTCGCCGTACTGCTGCGACAGCTCGGCGGCGGTGGCCCGGCAGGCATCCTCCTTGCGGGCGGTGATGTAGACCGTGGCGCCCTGCGCGAGCAGGCCCTCGGTGATCATCCGGCCGATGCCGCGGCTGCCGCCGGTGACGAGGGCGATGCGGCCCTCGAGGGAGAAGAGTGCGGTGAGGTCCATGCTGGTCCTGACGCTCGAAGGGGGGTTGTCCCGTCGACCGTAGCGTGACCTGAATCAGGGTTCAACAGTAGTTGAAGCCGGATTCACGTTGTGACAGGCTGGCGCCACACCGGCACGTCGACCACAGGAGCTCACATGTCCCGGACCTCGCAGGAGATCCGCCTCGCCGCCCGTCCGCAGGGCCGCCCCGATGCGAGCACCTGGGAGCTCGCCACGACCGAGGTCGCCGAGCCGGGACCGGGGGAGTTCCTGGTCGAGCTCGAGCAGATCTCCCTCGACCCCGCGATGCGCGGCTGGCTCAACGACGTGCGCTCCTACCTGCCGCCGGTGAAGATCGGTGCCGTCATGCGGGCCTTCGGCGCCGGCACCGTCATCGCCTCCCAGCACGACGACTTCGCCGTCGGTGACGTCGTGAGCGGCACCTTCGGGGTGCGCGAGTACGCGATCTCGGACGGCACGGGGGTCGCCCACCTCGACCTCGACGTCGCCCCGATGAGCACCTGGCTCGGTGCCCTCGGGATGCCGGGCATGACCGCGTGGTTCGGGCTCGAGGACGTCGGCCGGGCCCAGCCCGGTGACACCGTCCTCGTCTCCGCCGCGGCCGGTGCCGTCGGGTCCACCGTCGCGCAGCTCGCCAAGGCCAAGGGGTGCCGGGTCATCGGCGTCGCCGGTGGCCCGGACAAGGTCGCCTGGCTGCGCGAGCTCGGCCTCGACGAGGTCATCGACCGTCGGGACGGCGACCTGCTGCGCCAGGTGCGCCGGGCAGCGCCCGACGGCGTCGACGTCTACTTCGACAACGTCGGCGGCGAGCTGCTCGACGCCGCCCTGGCCAACCTCGCCCACGGCGCGCGCATCGCCATCTGCGGCGCGATCTCGACCTACAACGACGAGACCCTCGCCGAGGGGCCGCGGCGCTACATGGCCCTGCTCGTCTTCCGCGCGAGCATGCAGGGCTTTGTCGTCATGGACTACGAGGACCGCTACGCCGAGGCGATCGCCGGCATCAGCGAGCTCATCCGCGACGGGCGTCTTGTCGCCACCGAGACGATCCTCGAGGGCGGCGTCGCCGCCTTCCCCGATGCCCTCCTCGGCCTCTTCGACGGGGTCAACACCGGCAAGCTGCTGCTCAAGGTCTGAGGTCTCGAGGCTCGTCCCTCGCACCTCGACCACCGAAAGGATTTCTTATGCGCGCCATCCACATCTCCTCCCTCGAGGGGCCGCAGGCCGTCGAGGTCGTCGACGTCCCCGCCCCGGCCGACCCGCGTCTGGTGACGATCGAGGTCAGGGCCGCCGGCGTGGCCTTCCCCGAGCTGCTCCAGACCCGCGGGCTCTACCAGATGAAGCCCGACCTCCCCTTCGTCCCGGGGGCCGAGGTGGCCGGTGTCGTCACGGCCGCACCCGAGGGCAGCGGCTTCGCGCCCGGTGACCGCGTCGCGGCGCTGTCGATGCTCGGTGGCTTCGCCGAGGTCGTCCAGGCCCAGCCCGACCTGACCTTCCACCTGCCCGACGAGGTCGGCTTCGAGTCCGGCGCCGCCTTCACCTTCAACTACGCGACGGTCTACTTCGCGCTGCTCGAGCGCGGCCACCTCACCGAGGGCGAGACCGTCCTCGTGCACGGCGCCGCCGGCGGCATCGGCACCGCGGCGATCCAGATGGCCAAGGCCTTCGGTGCCGGCAAGGTCATCGGGGTCGTCTCCACCGAGGCGAAGGGGGAGATCGCCCGGGCGGCGGGTGCCGACGAGGTCGTCCTCGCCGACGGCTTCCTCGACGCGGTGGGCAAGGCGAGCGTCGACGTCGTCGTCGACCCGGTCGGCGGCGACCGCTTCACCGACTCGCTGCGCTCGCTGCGCGAGCACGGCCGCCTGCTCGTCATCGGCTTCACCGCCGGCAGCATCCCGGAGGTCAAGGTCAACCGGCTGCTGCTCAACAACATCAGCGTCGTCGGGGTCGGCTGGGGCGCCTATGCGATGTCCCGCCCCGGCCACATCGGCACCGAGTGGGAGGCGATGCTCCCCCACCTGCGCAGCGGCGCCCTCGACCCGGTGCTCGGCACGACCTACCCGCTCGAGCAGGCCGCCGAGGCGATCGCCTCCCTCGAGACGCGACAGGTCACCGGCAAGGTGCTGCTGCTCCCATGACGACGGTGGCGGCACCCCCTTCGGCCCAGGAGGTCCTCGCCCTCCCGGCGGCGGTCGTCGAGACGGCCCCGCCGGAGTGGGAGGACGTCAACGGCCACGTCAACGTCGCCCGCTACTACGACCTGCACCTGCGCGGCGCCGAGGCGGCACTGCGGGCGCTCGGGGTCGACGACGCCTACCGGGCCGAGACCGGGTGGAGCGTCTTCAGCGTCGAGCAGCACCTGCGCTTCCTCGGCGAGGTGCACGTCGGCCACGAGGTGAGCGTCCACCTGCGCTGGGTGGCCCGTGGCGACAAGGTCATGCACGCGATCTCCTTCGTCGTCGACCGCACCACCGGGCGGGTGGCCAACTCGCTCGAGGTCCTCGAGGCGCACGTCGACCTGACGACCCGCCGGGCATGCGCGTGGGCCCCCACGATCGCCGAGCGGATCGACGAGCTCGTGGAGGCCCACACGGCGCTGCCGTGGCCGGCCCCGACGTGCGGGGCCATCGGCATCAGGCGCTGAAGCGGCCGATCGACTCGGCGACGAGGATCGGCTTGTCGATGCCGTCGGCCTCGACGGTGAGGGTCGTGACGACCTTGACCGCGCCCGGGCCGGTCTCCTCGACGGAGGCCAGCTCGGCGCGCAGGCGGATCCGCGAGCCCACCGGCAGCGGGTGGATGAAGCGGACCTTGTCGTAGCCGTAGTTGAGGCTGTGGGCGAAGCCGTCGAAGGCCATGAGCTCCTCGAGGAAGGCCGGCGTGCGAGAGAGGCTGTAGAGCCCGTGCGCAATCGTCGAGCCGAAGGGGGAGTCCGCCGCCCGCTGCGGGTCGACGTGGATCCACTGGTGGTCGCCGGTGAGGTCGGCGAAGGCGTCGATCTTCGCCTGGTCGACGACGTGCCACTGCGTCGGGCGAGCTCGGTGCCGACGAGGTCCTTGAGGTCCTGCACGGACGTGGGGCGGTACTGCGCGGTCTGGGTCACGGTGAGCTCCTTCGGTCACGGTCTTGTCCCTCGAACCTAGTTGAACTTGAACCCGGCTTCAAGTAGCGTCACGGGCATCCGGCAGTCGAGACCACAGGAGCTCTCACATGACCACTGACCAGCAGCGCGTCGCCGTCGTCACGGGCGCGGCCCGGGGCATCGGTGCGGGCGTCGCCCGCCGCCTGGCCGCCGACGGGATGGCCGTCGCCGTCCTCGACCTCGACGAGTCGGCCTGCGTGCCCGTCGTCGAGGAGATCACCGCCGCCGGGGGTCGGGCCCTGGCCGTCGGGGCCGATGTCTCCGACGAGGAGCAGGTGACCGCGGCGGTGCAGCGCATCGCCGACGAGCTCGGTCCGCCGACGGTCCTGGTCAACAACGCCGGCATCATCCGCGACAACCTCATCTTCAAGATGTCGGTCGCCGACTGGGACGCGGTCATGGCGGTGCACCTGCGTGGGGCCTTCCTCATGACCCGCGCCTGCCAGGCGCACATGACCGCGCAGCGCCACGGCCGCATCGTCAACCTCTCCTCGACCTCCGCCCAGGGCAACCGTGGCCAGGTCAACTATTCGGCAGCCAAGGCCGGCATGCAGGGCTTCACCAAGACCCTGGCCATCGAGCTCGGCAGGTTCGGCGTGACGGCCAATGCCATCGCCCCGGGCTTCATCGAGACCGAGATGACCGCCGAGACGGCCGAGCGCATCGGGATCTCCTTCGAGGACCTCAAGGCGCAGGCGAGCGCGGCCGCACCGGTCGCCCGCACGGGCACCCCGGCCGACATCGCCCATGCGGCGTCCTTCTTCGCGAGCGAGGGGGCCGGCTTCACCACCGGTCAGGTCCTCTACGTCGCCGGCGGGCCGTGCGACTGATGGGCGCCCCGATGCAGGTCCAGGACAAGGTCGCGGTCGTCACCGGCGCCGCCGGTGGCATCGGTGCCGCCATCGCCGAGGCCCTCGTCGACGCGGGTGCCCACGTCGTCGTCTCCGACCTCGACGAGGCCCGCGTGGGCGCGACGGCCGAGCGCCTCGGCGCGACCGCCGTCGCCGGTGACGCGTCGAGCGACGAGGTCATCGCCGCGATGATCGCGGCCGCCGAGGAGGCCCACGGCCCGGTCGACCTCTTCTTCGCCAATGCCGGCATCGGCGACGGCCTCGGCCTCTCGGCCACCGACGCCCAGTGGCAGACCGCGCTCGACGTCAACCTCCTCGCGCACGTGCGCGCCGCCCGTCAGCTCGTGCCCGGCTGGGTCGAGCGCGGCACCGGCTACTTCGTCTCGACCGCCTCTGCCGCAGGGCTGCTCACGCAGATCGGCTCGGCGACCTATTCCGTCACCAAGCACGGCGCCGTCGCCTTCGCCGAGTGGCTCGCCGTGACCTACGGCGACGACGGCATCGGCGTCAGCTGCCTGTGCCCCATGGGTGTCGACACGACCTGCTGCGCAGCGGCATGACCTCCGGCGACGACGAAGGGGGTCGGGTCGCCGCGGCCGCGGTCACCGGGGCCGGTGAGGTGCTCGCCCCGAGCGACGTCGCCGACCAGGTGCTGGCCGCCGTCACCGAGGGGCGCTTCCTCATCACCCCGCACGAGGACGTGCGCGAGTTCCTCCGGCGCAAGGTCGACGACCACGACCGGTGGATCGGCGGCATGCAGCGCTACCAGCACCACCTGAGGGAGAGCACGCGATGACCGGCACCGCCGAGCTGATGTGGCGCTGGGCCGACACGACGCCCGACGCCCCCGCCCTGCGCGAGGGCGAGCGCTCGTGGACCTTTGACGAGCTGCGCACGGGCATCCGCGGCGCGATGGAGGAGCTGACCCGCCGGGGCGTGCGTCCCGGCGACCGGGTCCTCGTCGTCGTCCCGACGAGCGCCGAGTTCGTCCTGACCTACCACGCCCTCCTCGCCCTCGGGGCGACCGCCGTGACGGTCAACCCGCTGTGCACCCAGCGCGAGCTGACCCACTTCGTCCAGGACGCCGGCTGCTCCTTCGCCATCGGCTGGCACGAGGGGGCACAGGCGCTCACCGCGACCGCGCAGGAGGGTGGGCTCGACGCCTGGGTCCTCGAGCCGGGGTGCGTGCCGCAGCCCGAGGGCACGCCCGAGCCGGCGTCGGTCGGCACCGACGACCCGGCCGTGCTGCTCTACACCTCGGGCACGACGGGAGCCCCCAAGGGCGCGATCCTCACCCACGGCAACCTCCTCGGCTGCGGTGCCTCGCTCGCCGAGGCGCTCGACCTCGGGCCTCGGGAGAGCATGGGCACGGCCCTGCCGCTCTTCCACGTCTTCGGCCAGTCGTCGGTGATGTTCACCGTCTACACGGCCGGCGGTTGCCTGTCGCTGCAGCGGCCCTTCGACCCGGCGGGCCTGCTGCGCATGGCCGCCGACCAGCAGCTCACCTCGGTCGCCGGGGTCCCGACGATGTGGAATGCCATGCTCCACGCCGACACCGACGTGACCCCGCAGGACCTGACCTCCCTTCGCCTGGCGTGCTCGGGGGGCGCGGCGCTGCCGCTCGAGGTGGCCAAGGCCTTCCGCGACCGCTTCGGCGCGGTCGTCCTCGACGGCTACGGCCTCAGCGAGACCGCGGGGGCGGCGACCTTCAACCGGTCCGACCTCCCGCGCAAGGAGATGAGCGTCGGCCGGGCCCTGCCCGGCGGTGCGCTCGCGATCTTCGACGACGACCGCAACCAGCTGCCGCCCGGCGAGACCGGTGAGGTCGCCATCGCGGGTCCCTACGTCATGAGCGGCTACTGGCAGCGACCCGAGGCGACCGCTGCGGTCTTCGAGGGGGAGTGGTTCCTCACCGGCGACATCGGTCGGATGGACGAGGACGGCGACCTGTGGATCGTCGACCGCAAGAAGGACCTCGTGATCCGCGGTGGGTACAACGTCTACCCCCGCGAGATCGAGGAGGTCCTCTACGGCCACCCCGACATCCGCGAGGCCGCCGTCGTCGGCGTGCCCGACGAGCGGCTCGGCGAGGAGATCGCCGCCGTCGTCACCCCGCAGCCCGGTGCGCACATCGAGCCGGCTGCGCTGCGGGCCTGGCTCGAGGAGCGGCTGGCGGCCTACAAGGTGCCGCGGATCTACCAGCTCGTCGAGGAGCTGCCCAAGGGCGCCACCGGCAAGATCCTCAAGCGGGCCCTCGACCGCCCGACGATCGCCACCTCCGGTGAGCGGCCCGCCCGGGCCACCACCCCCACCACCTGACCGAAGGGAGCGACCCGTGGACTTCGCGCTGGACGCCCGCACCCTCGAGCTGCGCGAGCAGCTCACCGCCTTCATGGACGAGCACGTCTACCCGATCGAGGCGACCTACCAGGAGCAGCTCGACGCCGCCCCCGACGTGTGGGCACCGCCGCCGATCATCGAGCCGGCCAAGGAGGCCGCCCGCAGCCAGGGGCTGTGGAACCTCTTCCTCCCCGGCGAGGACGGCGCCGGCCTGACCAACCTGCAGTACGCCCCGCTGTGCGAGGTGCTCGGCCGCAGCCTGCACATCGCCCCCGTAGCGACGAACTGCGCGGCGCCCGACACCGGCAACATGGAGGTGCTGCACATGTTCGGCACCCCCGAGCAGCAGGAGCAGTGGCTCACCCCGCTGCTCGCCGGCGAGATCCGCTCGGCCTTCGCCATGACCGAGCCGCGGGTCGCCAGCTCCGACGCGACCAACATCGAGACCGCGATCGTGCGCGACGGCGACGAATACGTCATCACCGGCCGCAAGTGGTACATCTCCGGCGCGATGAACCCCAACGCCAAGGTCTTCATCCTCATGGGCAAGACCGACCCGTCGGCCGACCGCCACCGGCAGCAGTCGATGATCCTCGTGCCGCGCGACTCCCCGGGCGTCGAGGTGCGGCGGGGGATGAAGGTCCTCGGCTACGACGACCGCGACCACGGCGGCCACGCCGAGATCGACTTCCACGACGTGCGCGTGCCGGTGAGCAACCTCATCGGCGAGGAGGGCTCCGGCTTCGCCATCGCCCAGGCCCGCCTCGGCCCCGGCCGCATCCACCACTGCATGCGCCTCATCGGCATCGCCGAGCGCTCCCTCGAGCTCATGGTCGAGCGGGCCGCGAGCCGGGTCGCCTTCGGCAAGCCGCTGTCCGACCAGGGCGTCATCCGTGACTGGATCGCCGAGTCCCGGGTGCGCATCGAGCAGCTGCGGCTGCTCACCCTCAAGGCCGCCTGGCTCATGGACACCGTGGGCAACAAGGGCGCCCACACCGAGATCCAGGCGATCAAGATCGCCGCCCCGGCGACCGTCGAGTGGATCGTCGACAAGGCGGTCCAGGTCCACGGTGCCGGCGGCCTGAGCCAGGACTTCCCCGTCGCCGAGTGGTATGCGCAGGTGCGCACGCTGCGCTTCGCCGACGGCCCCGACGAGGTGCACAAGAATGCCCTCGCCCGTCACGAGATCCGGAGGATGACCAGCCGTGCCTGATCTGCAGCAGCGGGTCGAGGAGCTCCTCGCGAGCCACGACCCCAAGACGACATCTCCTCCAGAATTTCTCGGTGCGCAGTTCGACGCCGGGCTGGCGTGGGTGCACTTCCCCGAGGGGCGCGGCGGGCTCGGCCTGCCCCGTGGCCGCCAGCTCGAGGTCGACGCCCTGCTCGAGGCGGCGGGCGCACCCCGGCCCGACGTCGCCCGCAACAGCATCGGCCTGGGCATGGCCGCCCCGACGATCCTCGCCTTCGGCACGCCGCAGATGCAGGAGCGCTACCTGCGCCCGCTCTTCGCGTGCACCGAGATCTGGTGCCAGCTCTTCAGCGAGCCGGGCGCCGGCTCCGACCTCGCCGGGGTCGCCACGCGCGCGGTGCCCGACGGTGACGAGTGGGTCGTCGACGGGCAGAAGGTGTGGACCTCCGGTGCGCACAACGCCGACTTCGCGATCCTCCTGGCCCGCACGGACACCTCGGTGCCCAAGCACGCCGGGATGACCTACTTCCTCGTCGACATGACCGACCCCGGCGTCGAGGTGCGCCCGCTGCGCCAGATCACCGGCGAGGCGGAGTTCAACGAGGTCTTCCTCACCGGTGTCCGCGTCCACGACCGCGAGCGGGTCGGCAAGGTCGGCGAGGGCTGGCGGGTCGCGACGACGACGCTCAACAACGAGCGCGTCGCCATCGGCGCCGGCAGCGAGCGCGAGGCCGGCCAGATCGGGCTGGTCACCGAGCGCTGGCGCAGCGACCCGTCGGTGCGCACTCCGGGCCACCACGCCGAGCTCATGCAGTGGTGGGTCGAGACCGAGGTGACCCGGCTCGCCGGTGAGCGGCTGCGGCAGGGCCTCGAGGCCGGGCAGCCCGGCCCGGAGAGCTCGGCGATGAAGCTCGCCTTCGCCCAGCAGGCGCAGCAGGTGAGCGGCTTCGCCCTCGAGCTCGCCCCCGAGGAGGGGCTCGAGTACCACGACTGGACCATGGTCCGCCCCCGGGGTGGCTCCTTCCTCGGCCACGGCCCCGGCTTCCGCTACCTGCGCGCCAAGGGCAACTCCATCGAGGGCGGGACGAGCGAGATCATGCGCAATGTCATCGCCGAGCGGGTGCTCGGCCTGCCCCCCGACCACCGCCCCGACAAGGGCGTCGCCTTCAAGGACGTGCCGCGATGACCGACCTGCTCTACTCCGATGTCGAGGAGTCGCTGCGCGGCAGCGTGCGCTCGACCCTCCAGCGCGTCCTCGACGACGGCCTTGCGGCCCGGCTCTACGACGAGCCGGATACCGACGTCAGCGGCATCTGGCGCGCCCTGGCCGAGCAGCTCGGCCTCGCCGGACTGCTCGTGCCCGAGTCCCTCGGCGGCGCCGGTGCCGGTGCCCGCCGAGGCAGCCGTCGTCCTCGAGGAGCTCGGCCGCGCCGTCGCGCCGGTGCCCTTCCTCACCACGCGCGGTCTCGCCGACGAGCTGCTCGCCGCCGCGACGAGGCGCACCTGCCGGCACTCGCGTCCGGTGAGCGCACCGCCGCCCTTGTCCTGCCGTGGACCGCGAGCCGTGGCGCGTGGTCGCCGGTCGACGGGGTGGTGGCGCCGGTCGCCGGTGCCCTCGACGCCGACCTCTTCCTCGTGCCGGTCACCGGCGAAGGGGGCGGGACCTCCCTTCGTGCCCTGGGGCGGGACGAGGTCGACCTCGAGCCGATCACCTCGCTCGACATGACCCGCCCGCTCGCCCGGGTGACGGTCACCGGCACCGGCACCGAGGTCGCCTCGGGCGAGGCCGCCGTGGCGGCCGTCGACGCCGCGCTGGCCGCGGGTGCCGCCCTGCTCGCCTCCGAGCAGCTCGGGCTCGCCCAGTGGTGCCTCGAGACGACCGTGGACTACGCGAAGACACGGGTGCAGTTCGCCCGCCCGATCGGCTCCTTCCAGGCGATCAAGCACCGCCTCGCCGACCTCTACCTGCTGCTCGTCAACACCCAGGCCGCGGCCGCCAGGCCGCCGGCGTGCTCGCCGACGGCGCCGCCCTTCGAGGCTCCTCCGCCGCACCACAGGACACCGTGGAGGGAGAGATCGCCACGGCCACGGCGCAGGCCTTCTGCTCCGACGCCGCGGTCCGCGCCGCGGAGGAGGCGCTGCAGCTGCACGGCGGCATCGGCATGACGTGGGAGCACTCCGTGCACACCCGCCTCAAGCGGGCGAAGTCCGACCAGCTGGCCCTGGGCACCCCTGACCGGCACCGTGCCGATCTGGCCACGCTCGTCGACCTGCCCGTCGCCTGACCTCCCCGTCGCCTGACCTGCCCGTCCGCCACCACGACAGACTGGCCCCATCCCCCCTTCGACCACACCAGGAGTGACCATGCGCGAAGCCGTCATCGTCTCCACCGCCCGCACCCCGATCGGCCGCGCCTACCGCGGCGCCTTCAACGACACCCAGGCCCAGGAGCTCATCGGCCACGCCGTGCGGCACGCCGTCGAGCGCGCCGGCGTCGAGGGCGAGCAGATCGAGGACGTCGTCATCGGCGCCGCCCTCCAGCAGGGCTCGACCGCGATGAACATCGGCCGCCAGGCCGCGCTGCGGGCCGGCCTGCCCGTCACCGTCGCCGGCATGTCCGTCGACCGCCAGTGCGCCAGCGGTCTCATGGCCATCGCGACCGCCGCCAAGCAGGTCATCGTCGACGGTCAGCAGATCGCCGTCGGTGGTGGCGTCGACTCGATCTCGCTCGTGCAGAACGAGCACATGAACACCTATCGCGCCCAGGACCCGTGGCTCGTCGAGCACGTGCCCGCGACCTACATGTCGATGCTCGAGACCGCCGAGGTCGTCGCGCAGCGCTACGGCATCAGCCGCGAGGCGCAGGACGAGTACGCCCTCGAGTCGCAGCGACGCACCGCCGCCGCGCAGGAGGCCGGAGCCCTCGACGACGAGATCGTGCCGCTGCCGTCGACGATGCTCACCAAGGACAAGGCGACCGGCGAGGTCGGCTCCCAGCAGGTGACCCTCGCCAAGGACGAGGGCAACCGCCCCGGCACGCAGCTCGCGGACCTGAGCAAGCTCAACCCGGTCCTGGCCAAGGACGGCACCGAGGGCTTCTCGATCACCGCCGGCAATGCCTCGCAGCTCTCCGACGGCGCCTCGGCGTCCGTCGTCATGGAGGCCGAGGAGGCCTCCCGCCGTGGCCTGACCCCGCTCGGCGCCTTCCGCGGGATGGCCGTCGCCGGCTGCGAGCCGGACGAGATGGGCATCGGCCCGGTCTTCGCCGTGCCGAAGCTGCTCAAGCAGCACGGCCTGACCGTCGACGACATCGGCCTGTGGGAGCTCAACGAGGCCTTCGCGGTCCAGGCGCTCTACTGCCGCGACACCCTCGGGATCGACCCGGAGAAGTACAACGTCAACGGCGGTGCGATCTCCATCGGTCACCCCTACGGCATGTCCGGCGCCCGCATGGCCGGCCACGTCCTCATCGAGGGCAAGCGGCGCGGTGCCCGCTACGGCGTCGTGACGATGTGCGTCGGTGGCGGCATGGGCGCGGCCGGGCTCTTCGAGATCTTCTGAGCCGACGGGAGTGTCCGAGCCGAAGGGAGAGACCGTGGGCGTCTTCGTCGCCAACCGTGGTGAGATCGCCGTCCGCATCGTGCGGGCGCCCGGGAGGCCGGGCTGGAGGCGGTCGTCGGCCGTGGACCCGGGCCGAGGCCGACGGCCTCGCCGCGCGTCGCG
>NZ_JBNFOF010000042.1:0-17816 GCF_057364645.1 Janibacter sp. CFPM2_SD2 | reverse complement strand
CGCGCAGGCCGACGTCGGCCTCGCGGTCGGCGCGGGCACCGACGTCGCGATCGGCTCTGCCGGAGTCGTGCTCGCCAGCTCCGACCCGCGCTCGGTGCTCTCGGTCATCGACCTCTCGCGAGACCTATCGCAAGATGAAGCAGAACCTCTGGTGGGCTGCCGGCTACAACCTGCTGTCCGTGCCGCTGGCCGCCGGCCTGCTCGCCCCGGTCGGCTTCGTCCTGCCGATGAGCGTCGGCGCGATGCTGATGTCGCTCTCGACGATCGTCGTCGCGCTCAACGCGCAGCTGCTGCGGCGGCTGGACCTGGCACCCGAGCGGAGCGCGGCGAAGCTGCGCGGCTGAGCGCACACACCCGTGGCCAGCCCGAGAGGGCAGGGAGTCAGACGGCTGTGGCCCTCGGCAAGGGGCTCGGGTGGTCCCGAAGCGTGATCCACGCAGCAGCGCAACACCCGCGAGCAGGACACCGATGCCCGACCACGCACCTCCGGCGCCCTCCCGGACCTCTCCGGCTAGCGTCGAGACCATGAGCATCCCCACGATCACCCTCAACAACGGCGTGACCATGCCTGCCCTCGGCCTCGGCGTCTTCCAGACCCCGCCGGACGAGACCATCGCGGCGGTCGAGGCCGCGCTCGAGGTCGGCTACCGGCATGTCGACACCGCCGCCGCCTACGGCAACGAGCGCGAGGTCGGCGAGGCGATCCGCCGGTCCGGTCTCGCCCGCGACGAGGTCTTCGTCGAGACGAAGATCTGGATCAGCGACTACGGCTACGACGAGACGCTGCACTCCTTCGACAAGAGCGCCGGCAAGCTCGGCGTCGAGCAGATCGACCTGCTGGTCCTGCACCAGGCGCTGCCGGGCGAGTTCGACACGACGATCGGCGCCTACCGAGCGCTGGAGCGGCTGCTCGCCGACGGCAGGGTGCGCGCCATCGGCGTCTCGAACTTCATGCACGAGCACCTCGACCGGCTCCTCGCGGAGACCGAGGTCGTGCCGGCCGTCAACCAGATCGAGGTGCACCCGTACTTCCGCCAGTCGGCGCTGCTCGACCGCAACAACGAGCTCGGGATCGTCAGCCAGGCGTGGTCCCCGATCGGCGGCATCACCTTCTACCGCGACTCCGGCCACACGAGCACCCTCGAGAACGAGACGATCCGCTCGATCGCGGACGCACACGGCAAGACGCCCGCGCAGGTCATGCTCGGCTGGCACCTGCAGCAGGGCCGCCAGGTCATCCCGAAGTCCGTGACTCCCGCGCGGATCGCCGAGAACTTCGACGTCTTCGACATCGAGCTCTCCGAGACCGAGCTGGCCGCCATCGACGGCCTCGACACCGGCAAGCGCGGTGGCCCCGAGCCGGAGGACATCACGCTGGAGAGCTTCGGCCGGGAGATCCCGGAGGCATGATGGGCCGCGTGGCCCATGAGACACAGACATCCCGCGTGCTCGCGCACGCGGGATGTCCTTGATCCGCATCACCTGCGGTCAGCGGTCAGCGGGCAGCGCAATCGATGCAGGTCCGCGCCGTGGGTCGCGCCTCGAGCCGACCCGCCGAGATGGGGCGACCGCACCGCTCGCAGGTGCCGTAGACGCCTGCGTCGAGGCGGGCCAGAGCAGCGTCGATCTCGCGGAGGTGCTCGCGGGCCTGCCGAGCGAGCGCATCGACCTGCGAGCGCTCGAAGGCGATCGTCGCCCCCTCCGGGTCGTGCTCGTCGTCGGCGTTGCTCCCCTCGCTGGCCTCGACGAGCGCGTCGAAGTCCCCGGTCAGGGTCGCGAGACGAGCGAGGGTCTCCCTTCGCTCGGCGTCGAGAAGTGTCCGTGGGTCAGGCATCCACGCATCATGGCACCCGCCCTCTACAGGTCGGCGGGCTGCCCCCGGAGGTGGGGTCCGGTGGGGAGCTTCGACGCCAGGACGTCAAGCTTCTCGAGCTGGCGCAGCGCCGCATCCGTGGGTCACCGGCACTAGTCCTGGGCTTCGCCGAGGCGCGCTTCGGGCGTGAGCTCGCCCCTGAGACCGCCGCCGGTCGCAGCCCGGGCAAGAGCGCGACCCAGCGCAGGTGCCTGCTTGAACAGATTGTGACCGGCCACAAAAAAGACAGAGCCTGCCTCCCACACGGCCACGCCGTCCTCGCTCCAGGGGAGGTCGGTCACCCAGCAGTGAAGGAAGTCGCGCGGCTCTGGGTGGAGACCGGGCAGCGCCCGCGTCACGTATTCGCGTGCGCGTTCGTCCAGCGATCGAATCGCCGCAGGGTCGATGAACGTTCCGTCGTCGCGGACTCCGACGGTTTCGCTGAGTCCGACCGAATACCTGCTGTTGCCCGGTAGCGGCGTCGCGTACACGCCGACTTCGCCGAACACGCCGCTGCTGTCCTGCAGGCACGCGACTCGTGCCGGGGCGGCGGCTTTGACGTCGAAGGTCAGCCGGACGTGTGCGGCAAGGCGAACCGGCAGCGACAGGCCGACGCTGCGGGCCAGGCGGGCGGTTTCGCGGCCGGCGCACACGACGACCTTGGAGTAGACAGCCCGGTCGTTGACGCTGCGCACCTCGACCGTCCCATCTGCGCGGGGATCGATGGAGATGACCTCTGCGGTGGTGACGGCATCTGCGAGGGCACCCGCGAGTGCCGTGATCGCGGTGCGGGTGCGGATCGCGCCACCCGACTCGTCGAGCACCGCTGGCCCCGAGTACCCAGCGAGCAGCGGCATTCGCTGGGCGAGCTCGGCTGCATCGATCTCGTGCACTTCCACGCCACCGACCTGGTCGAGCACCCGCAGCCGCTCCAAGGCGCTGTCGCCGATCGCCACGACACCGTCTGAAGAGACCAGCTCGACGTCGAAGTGTTCGGCCCACTCATCCCATACGCCGCGGCTTTCGCGCGCGAAAGCGACGAGTCGCGGGTCGTCGTGGGCATGCCGGAAGATCCGCGACTCGCCTGCGGACTGACCCGTTCCGGGCACACCGGCCTCGTACAAGCGCACCGGAACGCCCTGCTCCCGCAGCGCGTACGCCGTCGACAGACCGACGATCCCGCCCCCGATCACTGCTACCTCGGGTGAACGCGTCGTGGCAACGTCGTCGTCAATTCCTGTCATCGCGGTTCCTCGATCTGTTAGGGATGTGCGATAGGCCGCAAGAAAAGGGGCCGCTGCCACGACGTCAACGGACTGTGTCAGCCCGAAGTCACCGCGGGCAGCGACCCCTCATGTCCGGGTCAGTACTCCCGGTCTGTGGTGTCAGGCGGGCAGCTTGGAGCCCAACACGTCGAGCTTCTCGATCGTCGGTTCGGAGAACATCGCACCGGTCTGCTCGCCGAGAGCTGCCGCAACAGCGCCGGACAGGTGAGCGTCACGTCCGGCGTCGTCGGGGAACACGTCGAAGATCCCGAAGGAGGAGGGCCCGAGGCGGATCGCGAACCACGCAGTGGTCGCCGGCTCTTCCTCGACAAGCGCACGGCCGCTGTCAAGGAACTCCTTCACGTCGTCCTCCTTGCCGGGCAGCGCGTCGAACCTGACCAGCAGTCCCTTGGTCACACTCATGACTTCCCCCCTTCCGTTGTCGAGGTGCCCTCGAGTTGGGACACGATCGCCGCGGAGAACGCCGGCAGGTCCTCCGGCGAGCGGCTGGTGATGAGGTTCTTGTCGACCACGACCTCCTCGTCAACGACGTTCGCGCCAGCATTACGCAGATCCGTGCGGATGCTCGGGAAGGACGTCAGGGTGCGACCGGTGGCCACGCCGGCCTCGATCAACGTCCACGGTCCGTGACAGATCGCCGCCACCGGCTTGCCGCTCTCGACGAAGTCCCGGACGAAAGCGACAGCGTCCTCGTCGAGCCGGAGCTTGTCGGGGTTCACCGTGCCGCCCGGAAGCACCAAGGCGTCGTAGTCGGCCACCGAGGCCTCAGCCACCAGCCCGTCGACGGCGAACGTCCCCACCGGATCCAGGTCGTTCTCGCGGGCCTGGATCTCGCCCTCATCGACCGAGAGGACCTCGGTCCGGGCGCCGGCCTTGTCCAGAACCTCGCGGGGTTGCTCGAGTTCGACGCGCTCGACCCCGTCCGCGGCGAGGATCGCGACTCTCTTGCCCTGCAGATCTGCTGCCATGTCAGTTTGCCTTCTTTCCGTCGGACATACCCGGCTTGATGACGACCTTGGTCCAGCCCTCGGACCTGGAGTCGAAGTTCCTGTAGGCGTCGGCGGCCTGGTCCAGCGAGATCTCGTGGGAGATGATCCAGGACGGCTTCGCCTTGTCAGCCGCGATCAGGTCACGCAGCCGGCGGTTGTACTTCTTGACCGGGCACTGACCGTTGCCCATGGTCTGTCCCTTGAACCAGTGGGTGCCGAAGTCGATGGCCGCCTTGCCCTGCTTGGCCAATTCGCCCTTGGCCCCCGGGTCCTCGGGGACGAACACGCCGACGGTGCCGATCCCGCCGGTAAAACGCACCGAGTTGATGAGCATGTTCAAGGTGGCAGCCGGGTCTTCGTTCCCCTGCGGGTCGTGGGCCTGGTAGCCCACGCACTCGCAGCCACGGTCGGCTCCGAGCCCCATGGTCTCGTCCAGCACAGCCTGCACGGGGTCGGTCTTGGAGTCGTCGATGGCGATCGCTCCGATCTGCTCGGCCAGCGCGAGCCGGTCGGGGTGGCGATCGACCACCATGACCTTCGCGGCGCCCTTGATCGTCGCGGACAGCGCAGCCATCAGACCCACCGGACCGGCTCCAGCGATCACGACGCTGTCGCCCGGGATCACGCCTGCCATCTCGGTGGCGTGGTAACCGGTGGGGAAGATGTCGGAGAGCATGACGTAGTCATTCTCCTTCTCCTCCGCGTCCTCGCCCAGGCGCAGTGCGTTGTGGTCGCCGAAGGGCACCCGGAGCAGCTCGGCCTGGCCGCCGCCGTACGGGCCCATCTCTGCAAAACCGTAGGCCGCACCGGCGGCAGACGGGTCAGGCTGGGTGGTGAGGCAGTAGTTCGTGAGCCCGCGCTCGCAGTTCTTGCAGAACCCGCACGAGATGTTGAAGGGCAGCACGACCCGGTCGCCGACCTGGACCTTCTCCACGCCCTTACCGATCTCCACCACCTCCCCCATGTTTTCGTGGCCGAAGGTGCGGCCCTCCTCGAAGGAGGTTCGTCCCTCGTACATGTGCAGGTCCGAGCCGCAGATATTGGTCGTTGTCATCCTGACCAGCACATCGGTGGGGCGCTCGATCTTCGCGTCCGGAACATCCGTCACCGCGACATCTCTGGGCCCCTGATAGACGACAGCCTTCATGGCGAGTCTCCAATGGTTGTGCGTGGTGAACTTCTGACTCCTTCACACTCACAGCGCGTCATGGCCGAGTCAAGCGCGTGCCACCGAACCCGACATGTCGACCGGACTTCCCCTAGCCTGCGGACGTGGGCCCCACCGATACGGACCGTCCGCGGTGGCGGCACGTCATGCCCCCCGCGGTCGCGATGGTGCTCGCCGTCGTCGTGGTCGCCGAGATCGCCTGGGCCGCCTTTGTCCTCGCGGGGTCCGACGACCTGCGTCCGCACGCCGTGCCCGCGGTGGTCGCCGCCGACCCGGTCGTCGCCGAGAGCGTGGCCCGGCAGTACGACGACCTGCCGGGCGACCCCTTCGACCTGCGTGCGGTGACCAACGAGGACACGGCACGCGCGGCACTCGACGACGGGTCTGCGCGGGCCGCGCTCATCGTCGATCTCGAGGGGTCCGTCGACCGCCTGCTGCTCGCCTCGGCCAACGACGACACCCTCGACGCGGCGATTCGCGACCGCGTCGAGCAGACCGACGAGAGTCTTGGCCGCACCGTCCACGTCGAGACCGCCGGCCCCGCTGACGCCGACGAGCGAAGGGAGGCCGCCCGCCTTGCCGTCGCCCTCGCCCTGCTCCTGGGGTTCCTCCTCGCGGTGGGCACGAGCCTGCGCGACGGGCCGGTGTCCCGCACCCACCTGCGCGCGCTGCGCCGGACCCTCGTCATCGGCTCCGCCTCCGTCGTCGGCGGGGCGCTCATCGGTGTGCTCGTGCTGCGCGGCAGCTGGGTCGGGGTGCTCGTGGCGGCCGCCGTCGCCGGAGCGGCCGCGGTCTCGACCATCGCGCTCGAAGCACTCTTCGGGTGGGCGGGTCTCGGGCTGGTGGTCGTCGCCTTCTTCGCCACGGGCGCACCGGTGCTCGCCCGGGTCCGACCCCTATCTCGGTCGGCGAGCCGTGGGCGAGCCTCGCCGGGCTGGGGGGTACCGGGCGCCGGCGTCGATACCGCGACCGCGGTGACCCTGCGCGGCGAGCTCGCCGTCGGACGGTCGCAGTGCTGCTCGTGTGGATCGCGACCTCGCTGCTCGTCGTCGTCCTCGCCGGATCGGTGCGGCGCCGCTACGCCGTGCCCGAGCCAGTGGGCGACGAGTCGCTGCGGGACCTGAGCGGGGTCAACGCGTGGCGGGTGCGGGTCCTCGGCGTCGTTGCGCCACTCACCGCAGCGATGCTCGCGCTCGCCGTCGTCGTGCCCCGCGCCGAGGCGGCCACCCCGCGCCCCGTGGCCTCGCTCGCCGCGACCGCGGACTGCGTCGCCTCCGGGTCCGTGACCTCGGTCGACGACCTCAATCGGATCGCCGGCCTGCGCGGGACCGACGACTTCCGCGGGGGTGACGTGCGCCGACGCACTCCTGCAGGACGGCCGGCGGCTGTGGCTCTTCGGCGACACGCTGCGCGGCGGGCAGGCGGGGCCGACCTATGTCCGCAACTCGATGCTCGTCGCCGACGACCGGTGCCTGCGTGCCGTCCTGCCGAAGTCCGGCGGCGCCCTCATCCCGGACCGAGCGGGCAGCGGGGACAACCCCGTCGGCTACTGGCCGATGTCGACGATCGTCGACCGCCGCACGGGCTACGACCTCGTCTACGTCACGACGCAACGGGTGCAGACGACCGGGTCCGACGCCTTCGGCTTCCAGAACCTCGGGCTGTCGATCGCCGTCTTCGTCGTC
Source organism: Janibacter sp. CFPM2_SD2 (assembly GCF_057364645.1). Lineage (NCBI taxonomy): Bacteria > Bacillati > Actinomycetota > Actinomycetes > Micrococcales > Intrasporangiaceae > Janibacter > Janibacter sp. CFPM2_SD2. Next base: position 10,836 of record NZ_JBNFOF010000042.1, on the reverse strand, counting down.
CCCGCCGGTGCGACCCCGCAGCTCATCGAGCAGCGCGACATCGGCGCCGACCGCTCTGGCCGCGAGCACCCGACGTGGGGTGCCGCCACCGCGCTCGTCGGCAGCGGCACGGACCGGTGGGTCTACGTCTACGGCACCGCCAACCCGGGCTCCGACAGGGCGTGGGGGTACTCCCTTCGCGTCGCGCGGGTGCGGCCCGACGACCTGCTGAACCAGTCGCGCTGGCGCTACTGGGACGGCAGCGGGTGGTCCCGCTCGCAGGCTGACGCGACCGAGATGATCGCGGCGCGTGACGGGGTCTCCCAGACGCTCAGTGTCTTCACCCGCGGCGGGCGCTGGTACGCCCTGAGCAAGCGCAACGACCTGCTCGGCAGCGACATCACCGTGTGGACCGCGAACTCCCCCACCGGGCCGTGGTCATCGGGCACCGCGGTCGCCAAGGTGCCGAAGGGAGAGACCGGCCAGGTGCGCTACATGCCGCTGGCGCACCCCTCGCTCTTCCCGCAGGCCGGGAGCGTCGTCGCGTCGTACAGCACCAACGACACCAACAGCGAGCGCGTGGTCGAGGACCCGCTGCGGTACCGGCCGCACTTCGTCCGGGTCACGCTGCCCAGGTGACCCGGCCCGGCGCCTCGACCCCGCTCCGGGCGGTCGGCGCACCCTGTTACGTGTGGCTCCGCCCCCGACGCCTGCCTTTCGGGGAGCGAGGCCACGCATTGACCTATACCCCTAGGGGGTATAAATTCCAGGCATGAACGTCAACCACGGCCACCAGTTCGCGCCTGCAGGGGACACGCACGAGAGCCACCCCGAAGCCGACGTGACCGACCAGGTGCACGGGCGTCATCCGCGTGATCACCAGCCGCGGAAGGCAGGCCGCGACGCTGAGCACAGCCACGGCGAGCACCGCGGCCACGGAGGGCACGAGAAGCACGGCGACCACGTCGGGCAGTTCCGCCGCCTGTTCTGGATCATGCTTGTGCTGGCGGTCCCGGTCGTCGGCTTCAACGACATGTTCGCCGACCTCATCGGCTACGACCTGCCCGACGGAGGCTGGGCGCCGTGGGTCTCGCCCGCACTCGGCACGGCCATGTACCTGTGGGGCGGCCGGCCCTTCCTCACCGGCGCCGTGGACGAGATCCGCACTCGCCAGCCGGGGATGATGCTCCTGATCGGCCTGGCCATCACCGTGGCCTTCATCGCCTCCTGGGGCGCCAGCCTGGGCGTGCTCGACCACGAGCTGAACTTCTGGTGGGAGCTGGCCCTCCTGGTGGTCATCATGCTGCTGGGCCACTGGATCGAGATGCGTTCGCTGGCCCAGACCACCTCCGCACTGGACTCCCTGGCCGCGCTCCTGCCCGATGAGGCCGAGAAGGTGGACGGCGACGAGGTCGTCACCGTCGCACCGGCCGACTTGGTGGTCGGCGACGTCACCATGTCCGCCCCGGGGCGTCCGTGCCCGCCGACGGACGGATCGTCGACGGCTCGGCCAGCATGGACGAGTCCATGGTCACCGGAGAGTCCAAGACCGTGCGCCGCGAGAAGGGGGAGAACGTCGTCGCCGGCACCGTGGCCACCGACTCCGGCCTGCGCGTCGAGGTCACCGCCACCGGTGACGACACCGCCCTGGCCGGCATCCAGAAGCTCGTGACCGACGCCCAGGCCTCCTCCTCCCGCGCCCAGCGCATCGCCGACACCGCCGCAGCCTGGCTCTTCTGGTTCGCCCTCGGCGCCGCTGCGATCACGGCCCTCGTCTGGTCGGTGCAGGGACTGCCCGACAGCGCGGTGGTGCGCACGATCACCGTCCTCGTCATCGCCTGCCCCCACGCCCTCGGGCTGGCCATCCCGCTGGTGGTCTCCATCGCCACCGAGCGGGCCGCCCGCGGTGGCGTGCTCGTCAAGGACCGCCTGTCGCTGGAGTCGATGCGCACCGTCGACACTGTCCTCTTCGACAAGACCGGCACCCTCACCAAGGGCGAGCCCACCGTCACCGGCATCGAGGCGCACGGCGGTCACGACCAGGACCAGATCCTCGCGCTGGCGGCAGCCGCCGAGGCCGACAGTGAGCACCCGCTGGCCCGGGCCATCGTCGGTGCCGCACGCGCCCGCGAGCTTGAGGTCCCGCGCGCCGGTGACTTCTCCTCATCCCCGGCAGTGGGGGTGCGGGCGAGCGTCGACGGCACGGTGATCGAGGTCGGTGGCCCCTACCTGCTCGAGCTCCACGACCTGGCGGAGCTGCCCGTCGCCCAAACCTGGCGCGAGGAGGGCGCGATCATCCTCCACGTCCTCGCCGACGGCGGGGTCATCGGCGCCCTTCGCCTGGCCGACGAGGTCCGCGCTGAGTCCCGCGACGCCGTCGACGCCCTGCACGCCGCAGGCGCCCAAGTCGTGATGATCACCGGAGACGCCCAGGCCGTCGCCGAGACCGTCGCCACCGAGTTGGGCATCGACCGGGTCTTCGCCGGCGTCCGCCCGCAGGACAAGGCCGCCAAGGTCACCGAGCTGCAGGACGAAGGGCGAAAGGTCGCCATGGTCGGCGACGGCGTCAACGACGCCCCCGCCCTGGCCCAAGCCGACGTCGGCATCGCCATCGGCGCCGGCACCGACGTGGCCATCGGCTCCGCGGGCGTGATCCTCGCCAGCTCCGACCCGCGCTCGGTGCTCTCGGTCATCGACCTCTCGCGAGCTTCCTACCGCAAGATGAAGCAGAACCTGTGGTGGGCCGCTGGGTACAACCTCATCTCCGTGCCACTGGCCGCGGGCGTTCTCGCCCCGGTCGGCTTCGTCCTTCCGATGAGCGTCGGCGCGATCCTCATGTCGGCCTCCACCGTCGTAGTCGCCCTGAACGCCCAGCTCCTGCGGCGCCTCGACCTGACCCCGGCGCGCAGCACCGCAAAACTCCTGGGCCGCGACACCGACGAGTGAATCGGCTCACCAGCAATGCACTCCCAGCTCCAGCAAGGACTGGTCATGAGCACCACCCCAGAGTCTTCCGGCAACCGCCGCGACTACACCTACATGAAGTACGACCTCTACCGGCGATGCTGCACGTTCGGTTGGCAGTACACCGCCACGCCGACCGGCAACAGCGTCAGGTCTTGGCTGTCACCGCAGCCCTCAGAGGCGCCGAGCTGACGCAGAGGCTGCTCGTCGTGCTCGCCGAGGTCGTCTCCGGCTGACCACGTCGGGGCGGTCCGCGGACCGCAACGGCACCCCCCTCGCCGCTAGCGTGGACGCCATGGACATGATCAGGGGAGATCAGATCGCTGCCGAGGGGCTCACCGACTGGCGCAAGCTCGCCCAGGGGCTGCACGCGAGGTATCGGGTCGAAGGCTTCGGGGAGGCGGCGCGGTTCGTCACGGCCGTCGGCGCAGGGGGCGACGACCTCGGTCATCATCCGCGCGTGCGGATCGGGGAGGGTGTCGTCGACCTCGAGGTCGTCAGCCAGGACGCTGTCTACCGCGACGACGAGGACGGGTCGGAGCTGCACGGGATCGAGTGGGTGACGCAGCGCGACGTCGACCTCGCGCGCCGGATCACGCAGATCGCCGCCGAGCTTGGGCTGACCGCGGACCCGGCTGGCGTGAGCGAGGTCGAGCTCGGGCTCGACGTCACGGACTCCGCGAAGGTCGCGCCCGTGTGGGCCGCGCTGCTCACCGGCGACCCGCAGTCGCAGGGTCGCGGGACGCCGGGCGACGAGATACGGGACGCCGACGTGCGCATCCCCAACCTGTGGTTCGGGGAGGTGGACCCGGAGGGTGGGGGCGGTCAGCGATTCCACCTCGAGGTCTACGTGGCCCCCGAGCAGGTCGAAGGGAGGGTCGCCGCGGCCGTCGCGGCCGGCGGCGAGGTCGTCGACGACAGCCAAGCGCCCGGCCTCACGGTCATCGCAGACCCCGAGGGCAACCGGGGCGTGCTGTGCGCCGACATGTCGGCGGCTCCGGCCTGATCGGTCCTCGGATGTGTCGCTGAGTGTCCACTCGACATTCCTCACCCTCAATGAGGTTGACTGTTGTTCACTGAGGGAACGGTCAAGGCGCGCGCTCGGCCGACTCTCGGAGGAGATTGGATGTCGAGATCGAGTCCAGACTGCACACGACACGCGGCCAACTTTGCATAGTTTCGGCCCACAGGGCGCCATCGTCCAATGAAGGCCTCGCGGGCCTGCGGACCCGGATACGACCCATTCGTCCGCTGCAGCAGCTACCGACTTTCACCTATTCGAGCAGCAGTCCCTAAACACTGCCCGGAGCCGCGTATACAAACTAGGACCCCTCTCTACAACATCAGATGTCGAGGTGCAGCCAAGACTGCACACGACCCGCCACCTACTTTGCACACGACGGGCCTCGCACCCGCTGTGCGCAAAGTAGGCGCCGATCTGTACGCGTCTACGGCGACGCCCGCAGTTGCGAGGCTTGCCTTTCGGCCGCGCTTCGACCGACGTAGCAGCGGACGTCACGCCCGTCACCTAGCAGTTTGGGAGCCCCGCACTGCGCCGCTGACCGAGCGCTGCCAGAGGGTGACGTCGAACAGTCCGCCGCCCAGTTCTTGGGTGCCCATGGACATGAAGCCCAAGCCGACGTAGTACTCGCTCAACCGCGGGTTTCCAGCGGCCGAGTCCAGCCGCAGCCATTCCGCCCCCTCTCGGCATCCCTCGGCGGCGGCCCAGTCAAGGAGGGAGGCGCCAAGTCCTGCACCCGCGAATGCACGGTCGACCATCAGGCCGTGCACGAAGACAGACGGCTCCTCGACGGCGCCCCAGAAGTCGAGGTCCTCATGGAGAACCCTCAGAGCGGCCTTGAGGACGCCGCCTTCGCGTAGAACATGCCACTGGCCCTCTCGGACCTGTGACTCAATGACGGCCTCAGGCACCTCCCCCGGTCGCCACTGGTCGATCCCCTGGGCGAATATCCAGTCCTCGAGTTGACGGCGCAGCCGCCAGATCCCAGCGACGTCTTCGGCCTTAGCGAGCACGGGGTGCGGTGGATGTGCAGACAGGGACATGCGAACTCCTCCGAGCGACTACCCAGGCGGGCGATAGTCGTAGAGGTCTGCTCCCTGCCGGTTCACCGGCTGCGCCAGTTGCACTTCAAGGCAGAGCCTACAGCGGGGGCGAGGACCTCCCTCTTGAAGTCAGAAGCGTCCCGGGTTTGATGCCAATTCTTTTTGAGTCCAGGAGGATCAGCGCACGCCAGACTAATTAGGGCAATTCATAATTTTCGGCTCTTGCTGCAAACAACGGCCTTCTCTGCAGTCTTCGCTGCATCTCGACATTAGTGTCGAGATGCAGCGAACATTGCACATGACACGCTGCCTAGATTGCACAGATCCGGCCTGGATCCCAGACGTGTGCAATCTAGAAGTCCAAGCTCGGCGCTTGTCTCGGTGATCGACCCGGATTGCCCATCCGTGTTGTGTTCCACCGACTCCCAGACGTCGCGCCACTCGATCGTGGCCTAGTTGTGCATCTCCGCGCATGATCGCGCCGGTCGCGCTCTCGCCAGGTCGCCCTCTTCAACGCAGAGCCGTGTCTCCACATGCTGAAGTGCCGCGGCATGTCGGGCGTTTCGGTGGGCACGTCTCGACTGTGCACATGTCAGCTCGTGACGTGCGCTCCGGGTGGGCTGAACTCGATGATCTCCTTCACGAGTTCGTCTACGGGGCGAGCGCTGTCCAGCCGGAGCACGGTGCAGGGCAGTGTGCCCAGCCAGGCCTGGTGCCGCGCACGGTTGCGCCCGTCGAAGTCCGGGTCCTCGTAGCCTCCGGCCCACTGCATGAACTCATGATGCGCGGTCGCGCGCGAGCCGCCGGTCTCGATGCTGACGCCGTACCGGGTCACTTCGCGGGCGCGGAGTCTATCCATTCGCTCGTCGTGGTCGAGCGAGAGGAAAACGACCGCGTCGAAGTGCTCCGCAAGTGAGTCGCCCCAACCCATGAGGGTCCCGGACAGGACCCAGGCCTCACGTCCGACGAACATCTCGTGCATGAGGCGAAGGCGGTCGGTCCCGTCGCGCTTCGTCGTGTACGGCGGCGAGGTAGGCGCCCAGAAGTAGTCGTCGGTGTCGGCGTGTGGGACCGACCACGTCGTGGCCACCGCGCGGCCAAGCGTCGTCGTGCCTGTCCCACTCGCGCCTGTGATGTGGAGCCGGCACGGGGTCAAACGTCCTCCTGCAGGGAGTCATGGATGTGAGGCGCGTGAAGGCCCCGCGTTACCGTGCCTCAGGCACTTCGGGGGTCAGTTTGAGCCAGTTGGACTAAGTGGGTCAACAGATGAGGTTGCGTTGCGTCTCAAGGGACCAAACCTTGCCCGCGCGGCGTCCGAGCACCAGAAGTCTGGCGTCCTAGTGCCCTCGGATCCTCATATCTTAGATAGAAGTCGACTTGCTCTAATTTAGGGCGCTTCTCGACAATTAGAACCCGCCCGAGTCCTTCGCGAGGTTCGAGAAGCGGGCATAGTGACCCTGGAAGCCGAGGACGATGTCGGCGGTCGGGCCGTTTCGGTGCTTAGCGACGATCACGTCGGCCTCCCCTTCGCGCTCGGACCCGGGGTCGCGGTCGCGGTGGAGCAGGATCACGAGGTCGGCATCCTGCTCGATCGATCCCGATTCACGAAGGTCGCTCATCGCCGGACGCTTGTCGGTGCGCTGCTCAGGACCCCGGTTCAGCTGCGAGATCGCGATGACCGGGACCTGCAGCTCCTTCGCCAGGAGCTTGAGCGCACGGGAGAACTCGGAGACCTCCTGCTGGCGGGACTCGACCTTCTTGCCCGAGGTCATCAGCTGCAGGTAGTCGATGACGATGAGCTTGAGGTTGTGCTGCTGCTTCAGGCGCCGCGCCTTGGCGCGGATCTCCATGAGCGCGAGGTTGGGCGAGTCGTCGATGTAGAGCGGGCTGTCGCTGATCCGGCCGACGACGCGGGAGAGCTTGCGCCAGTCGGGGTCGCTCATCTTGCCCCGCCGCAGGTGCTGCAGCTGGATGCTCGCCTCCGCCGCGAGGACACGCATGGTGATCTCGCTGCGGCTCATCTCGAGGGAGAAGATCGCGGTCGCCATCTGGTGGTGGATCGCCGCCGCGCGGGCGATGTCCACACCCAGCGTAGATTTGCCGATTGCCGGTCTCGCCGCGACGACGATCATCTGCCCCGGGTGCAGACCGTGGGTCAGCTCGTCGAGGTCGGTGAAGCCCGTGGGCACACCGGTCATCTCGTCGGTGCGACCGGCGGCGACCTCGATCTCGGTCATCGTCTCGTTGAGCGTGTCCCACAGCGGGGCGTAGTCCTCGCCGCCACGCTTCTCGGCGACGGTGTAGACCTCGGCCTGCGCGGCGTTGACGATCTCCTCGACGTCGCCACCGCCCTGGGCATAGCCCATCTGGACGATCTTGGTCCCGGCCTCGACGAGGCGACGCAGCACCGCCCGTTCGGCGACGATCTGCGCGTAGTAGCCGGCATTGGCAGCGGTCGGCACCGACTGGATGAGGTCGTGCAGATAGGCCTGGCCGCCGGCACGCTGCAGGTCGCCGCGCTTGCTCAGCTCGTCGGCGACGGTGATCGCGTCGGCCGGCTCGCCGCGGCTGTAGAGGTCGATGACCGCGTCGAAGATCAGCTCGTGGGCCGGCTTGTAGAAGTCGTGCCCGCGCACCGCCTCACCGACGTCGGCGATCGCATCCTTCGACAGCAGCATGCCGCCGAGGACCGACTGCTCGGCGCCCAGGTCCTGCGGGGGCAGCCGGTCGGCGGGGGGCCCGGACGGAGTAGGAGTCGGAGTCGCCGAATGACCTCGTGTCCTGCTCGAACGTCGTCACCCGGGCTACCCTCCGTCTCCTGCACCGGACCCGGCCGAAGGGGGGGTCCGCGCGCCCCCGCGAGGGGACGTCAGAGCACTGTCGCACCCGGTGCCGACAACGCCAAACGGCCCTGTGGACAGAGGTGTGGACCGGGTGTGGACGACGCGCCACTGGTCTGTGCACAGCCCGTGGACAAGTCTGTGGATCTCCGGTCTCGACCAGCACCGACACCGCCTCTGACCTGCGCAAACACCCAGGAACAGGTGTGGACCCCAAAAAGATCAGCCAGTCCACCATCCACAGACCACGACGTGCTCCGCGACACATCGGGGGCGATCAGGCAAGCCCCGTATCGACGGACGGCCCGCCCGGTCACACGGGTCACGGGAGCGATCAGCCGGCGCGCTCGTAGCGGGCCCGCGCCCGCTCCTTGGCCTTGGCGGCCTCGACCTCGCGGTCCTTCGGCGGCGCATTGGTCACGAGGTGGTCGAGCAGGTGCTGGGTCACCTGCGCGATCTCCTCGACGGCCTCGTCGAAGGCGGCCTGGTTGGCCTGGCTCGGCTTCGTCGAACCGCTCACCTTGCGCACGTACTGGAGGGCGGCGGCGCGCACCTCGTCGGTCGTGGCCGGGGGCTCGAAGTTGTGCAGCTGTCGGATGTTTCGGCACATGCCCCCAGTCTCCTCCTGCGGACCGACAGGGGCACCCCCCTTCGCCGGTCACAAGCATTTGGTCGCTGTCGGTGGGCCGGCGGACCATGGAGGACATGCCCATCACCGCGGCGGCGCCGCACCCCGTGACCACCCCTGCCCAGACCGCGCTCATCCTGCGCGTGCTGACGGTGGCCACCTTCGTCGTGATCCTCAACGAGACGATCATGAACAACGCCATCCCGCGGCTCATGGACGACTTCGGCGTCGTCGAGACCTCCGCGCAGTGGCTGACGACCGCCTTCATGCTGACGATGGCCGTCGTCATCCCGATGACCGGCTGGATCATGCGACGCCTGGCGACGCGGCGCACCTTCGCCCTGGCGATGGGCCTCTTCACGGTCGGCACGACGATCGCCGCGGCCGCCCCGACCTTCGAGGTGCTCGTCGCCGCCCGCGTCGTGCAGGCCGGCGGCACCGCGGTGATGATCCCGCTGCTCATGACCACCCTCATGGACCTCGTGCCCGTCGCCGACCGCGGCCGCACCATGGGCAATGTCTCGCTCGTCATCGCCGTCGCCCCCGCGATGGGCCCGGCCGTCTCCGGGGTCCTGCTCGAGCTCGGCACGTGGCGCCTGATCTTCCTCGCCGTGCTGCCGATCGCCGCGGCCTCCCTCGTCCTCGGCCTGCGCCTCCTCCCCGACACCGGCGAGCGCGAGCACAGCCGCCTCGACCTGCCGAGCGTCGCCCTGGCCGTCGTCGGCTTCGGCGGCATCGTCTACGGCCTCTCGAGCCTCGGCGGTGGCCACGGTGGCGAAGGGGGTTCCGCCCCCGAGCCCGTCGTCGACCCGCTCCTCGCGGCCGGCGTGGCCGCGATCGCCCTCGCCCTCTTCGTGTGGCGGCAGCTGGCCCTCGCCCGCACCGGTGACCCGCTCATGGACCTGCGCGCCTTCCGGCACCGCAGCTTCACCGGCGCCTTCGTCACGATGTGCCTCGGCTTCGCCGCGCTCATCAGCTCGGTCATCCTGCTGCCGATCCACCTCCAGCGCGGGCTGGGCCTGAGCACCCTCGAGACCGGGCTGCTGCTCATCCCCGGCGGCCTGGCCATGGGCCTGCTCGGGCCGTCGATCGGACGGCTCTACGACCGCATCGGCGCCCGACCCCTCGTCGTCCCCGGCGCGGTCGGCATGACCGTCTCGCTCGGCCTCGTCGCCCTCCTGCTCCCGCACGTCGGCATGTGGACCGTGCTCGTGCTGCACGTGCTCCTCAGCCTCTCGCTCGCGCTGCTCTTCACCCCGCTCTTCACCGCGGGCCTGGGGTCGCTCCCGCACTCCCTGCACGCCCACGGGTCGGCGCTGCTCGGCTCCTCGCAGCAGGTCTTCGGCGCCGCCGGCACCGCGACGAGCGTCGCGGTGATGTCCCTCGTGGCGGGCGCGGACCCGACGACCGCGGAGCGGACCTCGGGCGTCCAGGCCGCCTTCGTCATGCTGGCCGTGGCCGCGGCCGTCACCATCGCGACCTGCCTCATGGTCAGCACGCCGGTCGAGGACCCCGAGGATCCCACCGAGACGCCGGCCGAGGAGCCTGCCGCCGAGCTCGCCTGACCGGAGGCGGCCTCCCTTCGCCGCGGGCTCTCGGCCGAGGCCACGACGTGCCCGTGCTCCGGTCGTCGATGCCCCTTCCGGGAGCAGGCGGCTCAGCGCACGCCGGGCACGAGCGACGGCGTGCGCCGCAGCAGCACCGCCAGCACCACGACGAGCAGCATGAGCACCACGGACAGCGCCACCGAGCCCGGCCAGCCGGCCCGGGTCCACGCGGCGCCGGAGGCGGTGCCGAAGACCGCGGACCCGAGGTAGTACGTGAAGAGGTACAGCGAGGCCGCCTGGCCGGCGCTCGTCCCGCCGAGGTGGGCCCGCAGCGGCACCCAGCCGCTCGCCACCCCGTGCACGGCGAAGAAGCCGATGACGAGCAGGCCCATCCCGGCGACGACGAGCGACAGCACGTCGGGCAGCGTGAGCAGCGCCCCGACGATCGCGACGGCCGCCCCGATCGGGATGACCGTGCGCCGGCCGTGACGGTCGGCAAGGTCGCCGAACCACGTCGAGCTGACCGTCCCCAGCGGGTAGACGAGGAAGACGAGGCTCGCCGCACCGATCCCCAGCGCGAAGGGGGGATCCGCCAGCCGGAAGCCGATGGTGTTGAAGAGCGCGACCATAGCCCCGAGCGAGCAGCCGCCGATGGCGTAGAGGGCGAGCAGCGCCGGGTCCGACAGGGCCCGTCGGGTCATCGCCGCCAGCGCACGCGGGTTGCCCGGCGCCGGCTCGAAGCCCCGCGAGGCCGGCAGTGCCAGCCGCACGAGGACCGCGCAGGCGAGCCCGACGACGCACGGTCGCGGCGATG
>NZ_JBNFOF010000041.1:0-18029 GCF_057364645.1 Janibacter sp. CFPM2_SD2 | reverse complement strand
CGGCCCCGCCCGCAGCGTGCCGCTCGGGCTCTGGCTGCTGGCACTGGCCGCGGTGCTCGCGACGATGCCGCACGTGCCGACCGACGGCCCGGGCGCCGAGACGACGCCGCTCGGCCGGCTGCACATGGTGCTAGCGGTCGCGTGGTTCACCATCGCCTACTCGACGATCGGACCGACCGGGGACCTGCTCGTCCGGCTCACGGGGGCGGCGCGCCCGGCCTGGCCCTGCTCGACCACGTCGCCGCGGTCGCGCTCGTGTGCCTCGTCGTCTCGCTGGTCGTGCGGCCGCTGCGGTCGCGGACCTTCGGGGTGAGCGAGCGGGCCTTCATCCTCGCCGTCACCCTCGCACCGCTCGTCTCGGCGGTGGCGTTGGCGCGGGCCTGAGGACTACTTGCGATAGGTGAGCAGGGCGACGACGACCGCGCCGACGAAGCCACCGACGCACAGGCCGAGCACGCTCATGAAGCCGAGGGCGGCGCCCGGGTCGTAGTCGATGTTGAACCCGGCGTTGCGGTCGGGGCCGAGCATGCTGACGACGCCGAAGACGACCAGGCCGATGATCGCCCCCGTCACGATGAAGGGGACGGGCTTGGGGTTGCTCCGGGGACGCTGCGCACTCACGCCTCCATCGTAGGTTGGATCCATGAGCAGCCAGCGCCCGCATGCCGATGTCCCCGGGATGAAGCTCCCTGCGCCGCGCACCCCCGACCCGGCGGCCGCGCCCGGTCTGCGGTGGGGCCTGCTCGGTGCCGGGTGGATCGCCGGGCAGATGGCGATCTCGCTGCGCGGCACCGCCCAGCAGGTCGTCGCGGTCGGCTCGCGGGACACGCAGCGCGCGCAGGCCTTCGTCGGCGAGCACGTCCCCGGCGCGCGGGCCCACGGCAGCTATGCCGACCTCGTCGCCGACCCGGAGGTCGACGTCGTCCACGTCGCCAGCCCGCACAGCGAGCACCTCGAGCACGCGCTCCTCGCGATCCGCGCCGGCAAGCACGTGCTCGTCGAGAAGCCGCTGGCCCCCACGGCCGACGAGGCCGCGCAGATCGCCACCGCAGCCCGCGAGGCCGGCGTCTTCTGCATGGAGGCGATGTGGACCCGCTTCCTCCCCCACATCGACGTCCTGCGCCAGGTGCTCGACGCCGGGATGCTCGGCGAGGTGAGCACGGTGCTCGCCGACCACTCGATCCAGCTGTGGCCCGACGGCCCCGAGCGGCTGGCGAGCCCGGACCTCGCGGGCGGCGCGATGCTCGACCTGGGGATCTACCCGCTCTCCTTCGCCTCGCTCGTCCTCGGCGGGATCAGCTCGGCGGCCGGCCTGGGGTCGCTCACCGACCGTGGCGTCGACCGTCGGGTCGCCTTCGTCGTGCAGGGCCCGAGCGGGGCCGTCGCCTCGTGCGCCACCGACATGTCCGTCTCGTCCCCGACGACCGCCTCGGTCAACGGCACGTGGGCCCGCCTCGAGCTCGAGACGCAGTTCTACACCCCGACGACGATGCGACTGGTCGGCGCCGACGGCGTCGTCCTCGACACGATGGCGGGTGACCCGATCGAGAAGCACCGCGGCCTGCGGCACGAGGCCACGGAGGTGGCCGTGCGGGTCACCGCCGGCGAGACCGAGTCGCCGGTCATGCCGCTCGACGAGAGCGTGCGGGTGCTCGAGGTCGCCGAGGAGCTGCTCAGCTCCCTTCGGTGAGCGGGAGGTGGGCGGACAGGTCGGTCCGCTGACCGCTCACCCGCACCCGGCCCGAGGCGACGCCGTCGGCCCACGCGAGGTCACCGACGGCCAGCTCCAGCCAGGTCTGCGGGTCGGTCTCGACGACCGCCGGCGGGGTGCCGCGGGTGTGCACCGGCCCCTCGACGCACTGCGCCGCGGCGAAGGGAGGCACCCGCACCTCGACGCTGGCGGCCGGGGGCCACGTCGGCGAGCTCGGCACCGTGTGCCGCACCGCGGTCGCCACCGTCGCCCGGTCGACCGCCGAGCGGTCGTCGCTGGCGGACCACGCGTGCAGCGCGGCCCACCCTTCGTCCACGGGAATGCGTCGTCGTCCGGCCACGGCGTCAGTCTCCCACCACCAGAGGTTCACCCGGCGGTCAGGAAACCTCCCCCCTTCGTCCTGCGCCCGTCTCCCCGGTAGGGCACGATCGGGTGCGATGCGCCCGGTGTCGGGCACGTCACACACCCCTGTTTGTCCCGGAGGAACCCACATGTCCCTGAAGAAGAGGGGCGCGTCGCTGCTCGTCGGAGCGGGTGCGGTCGCCGCACTCGTCGCCACGGCCGGCACCGCCCACGCCGCCGACCCGGTCCAGCCCGGCTCGATCGACCCCGCCCTGACCACGGTCAACCTGCTGAACTTCAACGACTTCCACGGTCGCATCGACGCCGACAACAAGGGCACGCTCGGCAAGTCCTTCGCGTGCACCGTCGTCTCGACGCGCGCGGCGCTCGGCGAGGACTCGACGGCGCTGCTGTCGGCCGGCGACAACATCGGGGCCTCCCCCTTCACCTCCTCGTCGCAGCAGGACCTGCCGACGATCCAGTTCCTCAACGCGCTGGGGCTCAAGGCGAGCGCCGTGGGCAACCACGAGTTCGACCAGGGCATGTCCGACCTCACCGGCCGGGTCTCCCAGGCGGCCGACTTCGACCTGCTGGGGGCCAACGTCTACGAGCGCGGCACGATGACGCCCGCCCTCGACGAGTACACGATCATCGAGGTCTCGGGTCTCAAGGTCGGCGTCGTCGGCGCGGTCACCGAGCAGACCGCCTCGCTCGTCTCCCCCGCCGGCATCACGGGCGTCGACTTCGGCGACCCGGTCGCCGCGGTCAACCGCGTCGCGGGCCAGCTCAAGGACGGCGACGCGACCAACGGCGAGGCCGACATCGTCGTCGCCGAGTACCACGAGGGCGCGACCACCGGTGACGACACGAGCACCCTCGACGAGCAGGTCGCGGCGGGCGGCGCCTTCGCCGACATCGTCAACGACACGGCCGGCGAGGTCGACGCGATCTTCACCGCGCACACCCACCGCACCTATGCCTGGGACGCCCCCGCCCCCGGTGGCGGCACCCGCCCCATCATCCAGTCCGGCTCCTACGGCAACCCGCTCGGCCAGGTGCAGCTCGGCTTCGACCCGCAGACGCGCAAGGTCACGCAGTACTCCGCGACGAACCTCAAGGTGAGCGCCCCGACCGCGGACTGCGCCGCCGACCCGGCCTACGTCGAGGCCGCCGCGATCGTCGACACCGCCGTCAGCGAGGCCGCCGAGGTCGGCAAGCAGGTCGTCGGCAAGGTCTCGAGCGACATCACGACCGCCTTCAGCGCCGCCGGCGGCCGCGACGACCGTCAGCGCGAGTCCACCCTCGGCAACCTCACCGCCGACATCTGGCTCGACGCGCTCAACCAGCCCGGCCGCAGCGGCGCCGACATCGGCATCATGAACCCCGGCGGTCTGCGCTCGGACCTCATGTACGCCCCGACGGCCGCCGAGGCCCCCGGCGAGGTGACCTACGCGGAGGCCGCGTCGATCAACCCCTTCGCCAACACGCTGATGACGGTCGACATCACCGGCGCCCAGCTGCGCACCCTGCTCGAGCAGCAGTGGCAGCCGGAGGGTGAGTCGCGGCCCTTCCTCAAGCTCGGCCTGTCCGACAACGTCACCTACACCTTCGACCCGGACGCGGCGAAGGGCAGCCACATCACCTCGGTCATGGTCGACGGTGCGCCCGTGGACGAGGCCGCGACCTACACGATCGCCTCCGGCTCCTTCCTCATCAGCGGCGGTGACAACTTCACCGTCCTCGGCGAGGGCACCGACCGCAAGGACTCGGGTCTCATCGACACCGACGCCTTCATCAACTACTTCGGTGCCCGCGACGTCGTCGAGCCCGACTACCGCAAGCAGGCCGTCGCGATCAGCGGTCAGCCGAGCGAGCTGACCGAGGGCGAGCAGGTCTCCTTCACCGCCTCCGGCTTCGACATGACCTCCAAGGGCGCCCCGACGACCACCGAGGTCGAGGTCTTCGTCGGCGAGACCTCCGTCGGCACCTTCCCGGTCACGGCCGGTCTCGTCGACGGCGTCCCGACCCGCAACGGCACCGCGGACATCAGCTTCACCGCCCCCGCGGGCGTCACCGGCGACAGCACGGTCCGCCTCGTCGCCGCCCCGGGCGGCACGACGGCGAGCTTCCCCGTCACGGTGACCGCTGCCGAGACCGGCGGTGGTCACGGCGACGGGCAACGGCAAGGGCACGGGTCCCGGCACGGGCAAGGGCCACGGCCGCGGCAACACCGGCGACCACCCCCGGCCAGGGCAAGGGCCGCACCGGCGAGCACCCGGGCCAGGGCAAGGGGCGGGCGACCGGCCTGGTCCGGTGACCAGCGCCTGACGCACGACCCGAAGGGGGTCACGCACCGGTCGGTGCGTGGCCCCCTTCGCGTCTCGAGGGCCTCGCGAGGGCTCGGCCACCTCGACGACCGAAGCGGCACCTGTGTGAGGGTTGCCCCATGGCGGAGGTCGAGTTCGTGCCGGATGAGCACGGCGGTGTGACGGTGATGCGCGACGGGCACCCGCAGAGCCACGTCGACGTCGACGACGAGCACCTCGTCTTCGAGTACGTGCAGCACATGGCGGCCGTGCTCGACGCCGTCCACCCCGCGCCGGAGCCGCTCGGCGTGACCCACGTCGGCGGGGCCGGGCTGAGCCTGCCGCGCTGGGTGCACGCGACCCGGCCGGGCTCGCCGCAGATCGTCCTCGAGCCCGACGAGGCGCTCACCACGGCCGTCCGCGAGCAGCTACCGCTGCCCCGCGGGCACCGGATCCGCGTGCGGCCCCAGCTCGGCCGACCCGGTCTCGAGGCGCTCAAGGACGCCTCGGCCCATGCAGTCGTCGTCGACGCCTTCGACGAAGGGAGGGTCCCGGCGGACCTGCAGACGGTCGAGTTCTTCGGGCACGTGGCGCGGGTCCTGCGGCCCGACGGCGTGCTCGTCATGAACTCCCCCGACGAGCCGGGCTGGCGGCATCTCGCCGATGTCGTTGCCGGACTGCGAGCGGCCTTCTCCCCCAACGGCTCTCTGGCCCTCGTCGCGATGCGCGACGTCATCAAGGGGCGCCGCTACGGCAATGCCGTGCTCGCCGCCGCGCACCGCCCGCTCGACCTCGACGAGATCCGGCGGCAGGTGGGACGCTGGCCCTTCCCCTCGGGGGTGCTCGGCGCGAACGAACTGGCCCGGCGCACGGCCGGCGGCCGCGCGCTGACCGACGCCGACTCGCGGCCTGCGCCGACGGCTCCCGATCCGGGAGCCTGGCGGGTGCGCTGACCCTCAGCCCGCGCCGGTGATCCGGGAGACGACCGAGGGCAGGTCGGTCATGTCGGTGATGACCGCGGTCGCCTCGTCGAGCCAGCCGGCCGGGGTCATGTCGCTGTGGTAGCCGACCGCCGGCATGTCGGCGGCGACGGCCGCCTCGACGCCCGCGCGACTGTCCTCGACGACGACGCACCGGTCGGGGGCGAAGCCCATGGACTCGGCGGCGAGGAGGAAGACGTCGGGTGCCGGCTTGCCGCGCTCGACCTGCTCGGCGCTGAAGCGCGCGGACTCGGGGAAGAGTCCCTCCAGCCCGGTGCGCGCGAGCTTCGCGCCGATGGCCGCACGGAGCGAGCCCGAGGCGACGCACACCTGCAGGCCCAGCTCGCGGACCGCAGCCACCGCCTCGGCAGCACCCGGGACCGGCTCCAGCTCCTCCTGACTGCGGGCGAACTCGGCCCGCCAAGCGCGCTCCCACTCGGGATCCGGCACGGCGCCGGTCAGCTCGGTGAGGGTGACCCGGTTGTCCTTGTAGGCCTTGCCGACGAAGGTCTCGACGGCATCGGCCTCGGTGAAGTCGACGCCGGCGTCGCGCATCATGCCGGTCCACGTGCGTACGTTGAGGCGCTCGCTGTCGACGAGCACCCCGTCGCAGTCGAAGATGACGAGCCAGGGGGCCTCAGGCATGGGTCGGGACGACCTCGAGGGCGTGCAGGGCGTCGACGAGGGGGGCGAGCTCGGGCTGCTCGCGAGCCTCGTCGAGTGCCCGCTCGAGCACCTCGTGGTGGGTAGGGCGGGCAGTCTCGAGGAGCTCACGCCCCGCGGGGTCAGCTCGGTGTAGATGCCGCGCCGGTCGTCGGCGCAGATGATCCGGGTGAGCAGGCCGCGGTCCTCGAGCCGGTTGACCAGGCGGGTCGTCGCGCTGCTCGACAGGGCGGCGGCACGGGCGAGCTGGGACATGCGCATGTGCCAGCCCTCCTGCCGGCTGAGTGCGTCGAGGACGGTGAACTCCACGACGGACAGGCCGTGCTCGCCCTGGAGCTCACGCTCGAGGACGGCCTCGATGTGACCGTGGAGCGCGGCGAGGGTGCGCCAGCCGCGGGCGCGGATCTCGACGGCGTCATCAGCGATTCCCATGGCCCAAGATTAGCAGTCGACTTGCAACAACCCGCGTGTGCAACTAGTTTCCCTCTCCATGACCACTACTTGCACACGCGCTCTATCGGCGCAGGACGCATCGACGGCCGAGGCCGACCCGATGACCGGGGCGACGCCCCCTTCGACCCGACGGGTGCCGGCCGGGCTCGTCGCCCTGGCCGCGGGCGGCTTCGGCATCGGCCTGACGGAGTTCGTCATCGCCGGCCTGCTGCCGGAGGTCGCAGCCGACTTCCGCGTCGACGAAGCGACCGCGGGCTGGCTCATCTCCGGCTACGCGCTGTCCGTCGCCGTCGGCGCGATCGTGCTCACCGCGGCCGTCACCCGGCTGGACCGCAAGCGCGTCCTCCTCGGCCTGATGACGCTCTTCATCGCCGGCAACACCCTCTCGGCTGTCGCCGGCAGCTACGAGGCGATGCTCGTCGGCCGGGTCGTCGCGGCCCTGTGCCACGGCGCCTTCTTCGGCATCGGCTCGGTCGTCGCCGCCTCGCTCGTGGCTCCGGCGCGACGCTCGGCCGCCATCGCGGTGATGTTCACCGGCCTGACCGCGGCCAACGTCCTCGGCGTGCCGCTCGGCACCCTGCTGGGTCAGCAGCTCGGCTGGCGCTCGACCTTCTGGGCGATCACCGCGATCGGCGTCCTCGCCTTCGTCGCCATCGCCACGCTCGTGCCGCGCGGCGCCGGGCAGGGCGAAGGGAGCGCCTCGCTCCGGCACGAGGTGGTCGCCTTCCGCGAGCCCCAGGTGTGGCTCTCGCTGCTCATGACCGTGCTCGGCTTCGGCGGGATGTTCGGTGCCTTCACCTACATCGCCTTCCTGCTCACCGACGTCTCCGGCTTCGCGTCGGCGACGGTGCCGTGGCTGCTCATCCTCTTCGGCGGTGGCCTCTTCGTCGGCAACACCCTCGGCGGCCGGGCGGCCGACCGGTCGGTGTCCCGGACTCTCGTCGGCACCCTTGCGGCGCTGACACTCGTCATGGTGGGCTTCGCGCTCGTCGCGAGCTCGCCCTGGTTGGCCGTCGTCGCGCTGGTGCTCATGGGCGGCTTCGGCTTCGCCACCGTCCCGCCGCTGCAGACCCGGGTCATGTCCTGGGCGGGCGATGCCCAGACCCTCGCGTCGGGCGCCAACATCGCGGCCTTCAACGTCGGCAATGCCATCGGCGCCTGGCTCGGTGGCGTGACGATCGCCGCGGGCCTGGGCTACACCTCACCGCTGTGGGTCGGCGCCGCCATGGCGGCGGCGGCGCTCGTCGTCAGCCTCGGCGCGGACCGGCTGGCCCGGGGTCGCTGAGGCTGCGCCCCCCTTCGCCACGAGAGCCCGCGCCCACGAGCTGTGGCCGACCACCCGGAGGTGATCGGCCACAGCTTGCTGGTGCGGTGGGAGGGGCTCAGCCGAAGTAGCGGGCCATCGTCCCGGTGTGGGCGGTGCGCATCTCGTCGAGGCCGAGGTCGAGGGCGTCCTTGACCTTGAGCCGGTCACCGTCGGTGACACCGAGGCGGGCGACGGGCACGCCGTGCGTCTCGGCGATGCCGACGACCGTGGCCACGTCGGCCTCGGAGCGGAGCGTGACGAGGGCACGAGCCGTCGACTCGGAGTAGAGCGCGGTGAAGGCGTCGATGCCGTCACGCTCGAGCACCGGGGTCAGGTCGACCGAGGCACCCGTGCCGCCGGTGAGCACCGACTCGGCGAGCGCCACGGCCAGGCCGCCGTCGGACAGGTCGTGCGAGCTGGCCAGGGCACCTCGACGGGCCGCGTCGACGAAGAAGGACGCGAGCGCCTTCTCCGCGGCGAGGTCGACCCGCGGCGCTGCCCGCCGAGGTGACCGTGCAGGGCGTGCGCCCACTCGCCGCCGTCGAGCTCGTCCCGGGTCGCGCCGAGGAGCAGCACGACCTCACCGGGGGCAGCGAAACCGGAGGCGACCGAGGTGGCGACGTCGTCGATGACCCCGAGGACGCCGACGACGGGCGTCGGGTGGATCGCCGTCTCGCCGGTCTGGTTGTAGAAGGAGACGTTGCCGCCGGTCACCGGGATGCCGAGCTCGAGGCAGGCGTCGAAGAGCCCGCCGATGGCCTGCTGGAACTGCCACATGACGCCCGGGTCCTCCGGCGAGCCGAAGTTGAGGCAGTCGGTGACGGCGAGCGGCAGGGCGCCGGAGGTCGCGACATTGCGGTAGGACTCGGCGAGCGCGAGCTGGGCCCCGGCATAGGGGTCGAGCCGGCCGAAGCGGCCGTTGCAGTCCGTCGAGACGGCGACGCCCAGGCCGGACTCCTCGTCGACGCGGATGACGCCGGAGTCGTGCGGCATGGCCCGCTTGGTGTTGCCCAGGACGTAGCGGTCGTACTGGTCGGTGACCCACGACTTGTCGCAGATGTTGGGCGAGGCGAGCAGCGCGAGCAGGTCGGCGCCCAGGTCCGCGGGACGAGGAAGGGAGGAGCTCGCGTCGGCCTGCACCGCGTCGATCCACTCGGGCCGGGCGATCGGACGCTCGTAGACAGGCCCGTCGTGGGCGACGGAGCGCGGCGGCACGTCGACGATCGTCTCGCCGTGCCAGGTGATGACGAGCCGGTCGCCGTCGGTGACCTCGCCGAGGACGGCGGCCTCGACGTCCCAGCGGCCGGTGATCGCGAGGAAGGCGTCGAGCTTGTCGGGCGCGACGACGGCCATCATGCGCTCCTGCGACTCCGACATGAGGATCTCCTCCGCGCGGAGGGTGGAGTCGCGCAGCGGCACCTTGTCGAGCTCGATCTGCATGCCGCCGTCACCGGCGGACGCGAGCTCGGAGGTCGCGCAGGACAGCCCGGCTCCGCCGAGGTCCTGGATGCCCTCGACGACGCCCGCGGCGTAGAGGTCGAGGCAGCACTCGATGAGCACCTTCTCGGCGAAGGGATCGCCGACCTGGACGGCGGGCCGCTTTGCGGGGCCACCCTCCTCGAAGGTCTCGGAGGCCAGGACGGACACACCGCCGATGCCGTCGCCGCCGGTCTTGGCGCCGAAGAGGACGATCTTGTTGCCGGTGCCCGACGCGTTGGCGAGGTGCAGGTCCTCGTGACGAAGGGAGCCGACGCACAGCGCGTTGACGAGCGGGTTGCCCTGGTAGCAGTCGTCGAAGACGATCTCGCCGCCGACATTGGGCAGCCCGAGGGAGTTGCCGTAGCCGCCGATGCCCTTGACGACGCCGGGCAGGACGCGGGCGGTGTCGGGGTGGTCGATGGCACCGAAGCGAAGGGGGTCCATCACCGCGATCGGGCGGGCGCCCATCGCCATGATGTCGCGGACGATGCCACCGATGCCGGTCGCGGCACCCTGGTAGGGCTCGACATAGCTCGGGTGGTTGTGGGACTCGACCTTGAAGGTCACCGCCCAGCCCTGACCGATGTCGATGACACCCGCGTTCTCCCCGATGCCGGCGAGGGTCTTGCCGAGCGGGGTCTCGGCCGGCAGGTCACCGAAGCGCTTGAGGTGGACCTTGGAGGACTTGTAGCTGCAGTGCTCGGACCACATGACCGAGTACATCGCCAGCTCGGCGCTCGTCGGGCGACGGTCGAGGATCTCGCGGATGCGCTCGTACTCGTCGGCCTTGAGCCCGAGCTCGGCCCACGGCTGCTCGGTGTCGGGGCTGCCCTGCGCGACGGTCACGGTGTCGAGGTTGCTGACGGTCACGCGGACACCACCTGCTCGAGGACGGACGTGAAGAAGGTGCGGCCGTCGAGGCTCGGGCCGAAGCCCTCCTCGACGGCGTGCTCGGGGTGCGGCATGAGGCCGACGACGTTGCCGCGCTCGTTGGTGATGCCGGCGATGTCGCGGGAGGAGCCGTTGGGGTTGCCGCCGACGTAGCGGAAGGCGACCTGTCCCTCCCCTTCGAGCCGGTCGAGGGTGGCCTCGTCGGCGACGAACTGGCCGTCCTGGTTCTTCAGCACGATGCTGATCTCCTGGCCGGCCTCGAAGCCGGAGGTCCACGCCGTCGAGGTCGACTCGACGCGCAGGACCTGGTCCTTGCACAGGAACTTGCGGTGGTCGTTCTGGATCATCGACCCGGGGAGCAGGTGCGACTCGGTGAGGATCTGGAAGCCGTTGCAGATCCCGAGGACCGGCATCCCTCCCTTCGCCGCGGTGATGACCTCACCCATGACCGGGGCGAACCGGGCGATGGCCCCGGCGCGCAGGTAGTCGCCGTAGGAGAAGCCGCCCGGGATGACGACCGCGTCGACGCCGTGGAGGTCCGCGTCGCCGTGCCACAGGGCGACGGCCTCGCCGCCGCAGAGGGTCACGGCGCGGCGGGCGTCGGAGTCGTCGAGGCTGCCGGGGAAGGTGACGACGCCGATCTTCACGCGCCGGCCCCGGTGATCGGCGCCTGCTCCGGCTCGTCGCTCGTCAGCTCGTGGACGCTCACGACGTCCTCGATGACGGGATTGGACAGGAGGGTCTCGGCGGCCTCGCGGGCCGACGCCAGGTGCGCCTCGGTCACGTCGCCGTCGACGGACAGCACGAAGCGCTTGCCCTGCCGCACGTCGGTGAACTGGTCGATCCCCAGCCGGGGCAGCGCCCCCCGGACCGCCTGGCCCTGGGGGTCGAGGATCTCGGGCTTGAGCATGACGTCGACGACGATGCGTCCCACGGGGAATCTCCTGGTGCGAAGGGGGTGCGTCCGCGGCGAGTCTAGTTGGGCAGGATGGACCCATGAGCAGCAGCCGGTACTCCGACCTCGTGCGACTCCTCCTGCGTCACGGCCGGGGTGACCTGCTCGCCGGAGCGCAGCAGGACGATCTCGGCGCCGACGAGGACCTGCCGGACGGGGCGACGCAGGGGGCGAAGGCCTTCGCCGCGGACCTCGAGGCGATGGGGCCCACGTACATCAAGCTCGGCCAGCTGCTCTCCACGCGCTTCGACCTGCTGCCGCCGGCCTACACCCAGGCCCTGACCCGGCTGCAGGACTCGGTGGAGCCCTTCCCCTTCGAGCAGGTCCGCGAGATCGTCGAGGAGGAGCTCGGGGCGCGGATCAAGGACCTCTTCGCGTTCTTCGACGAGGAGCCGCTCGCGGCGGCCTCGCTCGGCCAGGTCCACCGGGCGACGACCCGCTCCGGGAGGGACGTCGTCGTCAAGGTGCAGCGTCCCGACGTGCGCGAGGCGGTCCGCGGCGACATGGACGCCCTGGACACCGTCACCGGCCTGGCGGACAAGCACACGAGCATCGGTCGCTCCTACGGTCTCAACCAGCTGCTGCGCCAGTTCCGCCGCTCGCTCGTCGACGAGCTCGACTACCGCCGCGAGGCGCGCAACCTGCTGCGCTTCATCGAGCTGACCGCCGAGCACGACCGGCTCGTCGTGCCGGAGCCGGTGATGCAGCTGACGACGACCCGGGTGCTGACGATGGAGCACATCGAGGGCCGCAAGGTCACCGACCTCGGGCCTCTGGCGCTCATCGACCTCGACGCCCGCCCGCTCGTGGAGCAGCTCTTCCACTGCTATCTGCGGATGATCCTCGACGACGGGGTCCTCCACGCCGACCCGCACCCGGGCAACCTGCTCGTCACCGACGACGGGCGCCTGGCCCTGCTGGACCTCGGGATGGTCGCGACGGTGCCCCAGCGGGTGCAGACGCACGTCACCAAGCTCCTGCTCGCGATCAACGATGGTGAGGGCGAGGAGGCCGCAGCCGTCCTGGCGGACATGGGCCACCCTCTCGAGGACCACGACGCCGCAGCCTTCCGCGACGACGTGGCGCACCTCGTGAGCGAGGCGGTGGCCAGCGGCTCCGATGTGCAGGCCGGCCGACTGCTCGTCGAGCTGTCGCGCCTCTCGGGGGTCCACGGCCTGCGACCACCGGCGGAGATGGCGATGATCGGCAAGGCGCTGCTCAACCTCGACCAGACGACCATCCACCTCGACCCGGACTTCTCCCCCGCGGACGCGATCCGGGACAACGTGTCCGACATCTTCGCCTCGTCGCTCAAGGTCTCGCCCGGAGGGCTGCTCACGGCAGCCATCGAGACCAAGGAGTTCACCGCGCAGCTGCCCAAGCGGGCCAACCGGATCCTGGACACCCTCGCCCGCGGCGAGATGCGGGTGCGGGTCGACGCCATCGACGAGCAGCGGCTGCACCTCGTGCTCCAGCGGGTCGCCAACCGGCTGACCCTCGGCCTGATCATCGCGGCAACGATCATCGGCGCGGCGATGATGATGCGCGTCGAGACCGACGCGCGCATCCTCGGTTTCCCGGCGATCGCTATGGTCTTCTTCACCGTCGCCGTGCTGGCGGCCGTCGCGCTCGCGGTGCACATCGTGCTCACCGACCGGGAGATCGCGCGCAACCACCCTTCGCGTGAGGAGGACTAGCCCGAGCGGCGCACCATCAGCTGAAGCGCTCCCGCAGCTCGCGCTTGAGGATCTTGCCGCTCGGGTTCTTGGGCAGCTCGGTGAGGATCTCGATCCGCTTGGGCCGCTTGTAGCTCGCGAGCACCTGCGCGCAGTGCTCCTGCACCGACTCGACGCTCAGGCCCGAGCCCTCCTTGGGCACGACCGTCGCGGTGACCGCCTCGACCCACTTCGCGTCCGGCAGGGCGAAGACCGCGACCTCGGCGACGTCGGGGTGGGCATAGATCGCCTCCTCGACCTCACGGGAGGCGACGTTTTCACCCCCGGTCTTGATCATGTCCGTCTTGCGGTCGACGATCGTGATCCGCCCTTCGTCGTCCGCGATCGCGAGGTCACCGGAGTGGAACCAGCCACCGGCGAAGGCCTCGGCGGTCTTGTCCTCGTTGCGCCAGTAGCCGGCGGCGATCTGCGGGCTGCGGTGGACGACTTCGCCGACCTCGCCGACGGGCACCTCGTGGCCGGCGTCGTCGACGAGCCGGGTCTCGACCATGAGCACGGGCCGCCCCGCGGAGCCGGCGTGGGAGAGCTGCTCGTGCGGCGGCAGGATCGTCGCGACGGGGGCGAGCTCGGTCTGGCCGTAGAAGTTCCACAGGTCGACGTCGGGCAGCCGCTGCTGGATCTCCTTGAGGATCTCCACCGGCATCGGGGACGCCCCGTAGTAGCCCTTGCGCAGGCTGCTCAGGTCGGTGCCGTCGAAGTCGGCGTGCCGCAGCAGCGAGATCCACACGGTCGGTGGCGCGAAGTACTTCGTCACCCCGTGCTCGGCGATGGTGGCGAGCACGGTCGCCGGGTCGGGCGCCGGCAGGATGATGCTCGTCGCGCCGAGCATGATGTCCGGCCCGAGGAAGCAGTCGAGCTGGGCGCAGTGGTACAGCGGCAGTGTGTGCAGGTCGATGTCGTCCCCGCTCATGCCGCCGTCGATGATCGCGCTGAGGTACTCGGCCTGCAGCGCGCGGGAGGTGAGCAGCGCCCCCTTCGGCCGGGACTCGGTGCCGGAGGTGTACATCAGGCGGATCGGGTCGTCGTCGGCGACGGTCGGCGGCTCCCAACCGGTCGCGTCGGTGGCCCGCAGGTCGGCGAAGGGGGTCCACCCGCCACTCCCGTCGCCGGTCACCACCCGGGTCCCGATCTCGAGCCCGCTCGCGGCGATCGCCTCGTCGGCGGTGGCGACGAACTCCGACTGGGTCACCACCGCGACCGGCTCGCTGTCGCGGAGGATGTAGCCGACCTCGTCGGCGGTGAGCATGAAGTTGATCGGCACGAGGATCGCGCCGAGCCGTGCCGCGCCCCAGGCGATCGCGGCGAAGTCGGCGCTGTTGCGGCTGAGCAGGGCGACGCGGTCCCCCTTCGCCACGCCGCGCTCGGCGAGGCCTGCGGCCACCGAGGTGACGATCGCGTCGAGCTCGCGATAGGTCCAGCGGACCTCGCCGTCGATGATCGCGACCTTGTCCCGGTGGCGAGCAGCGCTGCGGCGCAACACCTCCCCGAGTCCGTTGGCGCGGGCGGTGGCCATCTCGGTCGTCGTCGACATGCGGGCAGTCTGCCCGCGCAGGGGCGCCGCGTCATCCCCCTTCGTCGGTCCGTGAAACACCCCGGGCGACCTTGCCGGACAAGTGATGCACCTCACCCCTAGATTGATCGCAGCCGGCGCACCCGGTGCCGGGACACAGGGGATGACACATGCACAGCTTGAGACTGCGAGCGCTCGCGCTCGGCGCCACCGCCGCCCTCGGACTTGGACTCACGACCACCGCCACCGCGGCACCGACCACGGCGCAGGCCGACACCACCGCCAGCGCGTGGAAGCCCAGCGAGAACAGCAAGCTCAACAAGGTCGCGACGCCGCGCCTGTCGTGGTTCAGCTGCTACGGCGGGGCCCGCTGCGCGAATGCCAAGGTGCCGCTCGACTACGACAAGCCGACGGGCACGAAGACCAATGTCGCCGTCCTGCGCCTGCCTGCCACGGGCAAGCGGATCGGCACGCTCTTCGTCAACCCCGGCGGCCCCGGCGGCTCGTCGACCGAGATGGCCTACTTCGCCGACCAGTGGCTCTCGCCGGAGGTCCGCGCGAAGTTCGACGTCGTCGGCGTCGACCCCCGCGGCGTCGGCTTCAGCGACCACGTGCAGTGCCTGCCCGTCGAGGACCAGGACACCGTCTTCAGCAAGGTGAGCAGCGCCTTCCCCGTCGGCTGGACCCAGGAGCAGCGCTGGATCCAGGGGATGAAGAAGATCTCCCGGGCCTGCTCCACCAATGCACTCGCGACGTCGATGTCGACCGCCGAGGTCGCCCGCGACATGGAGATGGTCCGGCGCGCGATCGGCGACGGACCGCTGAGCTACCTCGGCTTCTCCTACGGCAGCCACCTCGGCACCACCTACGCCAATATGTTCCCCGGCAACTTCCGCAGCATCGTCATCGACGGCACCCTGAGCCCGACGTCCTGGTCGGGCACCGCGTGGAACCAGAGCCTCCCCCTCGAGCGTCGGTTGCGCTCTGGCGTCGGTGCTCACAAGGCGCTCGACAAGATCCTCACCGAGTGCGGCAAGGCCGGCCCCGACCGGTGCTACTTCGCCACCGGCGGCGACCCGAAGAAGAAGTACGCCGCGATGACCGCGTCCCTGAAGAAGGAGCCGGCCGTCATCACCGACCCCTACACCGGCGAGGAGATGACCCTCACCTATGCCGACCTCGTCGGCACGGTGCTGTCGGGCCTCTACGACCCGGAGGCGCCGATGCTCGTCGACTTCATGCTCAGCGACATCGAGTGGATGATCGGCCAGTCCCAGGGTGCCGCGGCACGTCGCGCCGGTGGCCACCAGGTCGACCAGCGCACCATCACGGCGATCAAGCAGGCCGACCAGGCACCCCGGCGCGCCTTCGCCTACGACAACTCGCTCGACGCCTTCCTCTCCGTGACCTGCACCGACAGCCGCGAGACGACGAAGATCGCCGACTACCCGGCCTACGCCAAGCAGCAGGAGACCAAGGCCCCTGGCTTCGGCCCGCTGTGGCTCTGGGGAAGCGCCGGGTGCGCCGGCGACTCCTTCACCGGCCAGGACGAGGACGCCTACGTCGGCCCCTACGACAAGGTCTCGCCCAAGGGCGTGCTCATCGTCGCCAACTACTGGGACCCGGCCACCAACTACGACGGCGCGGTCCAGACCCGCAACACGCTCGGCCGCTCGCGGCTGATCTCGAGCGACTCGTGGGGCCACACGGCCTACGGCGTCTCCCAGTGCGTCACGACGCGCGTCGACCGCTACCTCGTCACCGGCGCCTCACCGTCGAGCGATGCCACCTGCCCGGCGGAGTCCGAGCCCTTCCCCGCCGTCGACGAGCCCCCGGCCGAGACGGTGCAGCAGCTGCTCGCCACGAAGTCCCTGCCAGCGCCCGCGGCCAGGGCTTCCCGGCACCGACCGTCGTGCGCTGACGCTCGCTGCCCCGGTGGGCGGGCGCCTGGCCGATCCCGTCAGGCGCCCGCCTCGGAGTGACTCACGGGTACGACGACCACTTCCGGGGCCACCCGGAAGGCGAGGCCCAAGATCGCGGGCCGCGCGTCGCACCGTCTGGCTCGACTGGTCGTCGTACCCGCGGGTCACCTCCGACGCGTCCGACCGGCCTGCGCATCCAACCGGCGCTCCGGCCGGGCCCCGACTCGACCTCAGGCGGAGAAGGTCTGCCCGGTGAGCCGCTCGTAGGCCTCGACGTACTTCGCCCGGGTCTGCGCGACGACGTCCTCCGGGAGCGAAGGGGGCGCCTCGCCCGAGCTCTTGTCCCAGCCGCTCGCCGGCGACGTCAGCCAGTCGCGGACATATTGCTTGTCGAAGCTCGGCTGCTGCCGGCCGGGCTGCCACTCGTCGGCGGGCCAGAAGCGCGAGGAGTCCGGCGTGAGCACCTCGTCGGCGAGGACGATCTCGTCGCCGCGCATGCCGAACTCGACCTTCGTGTCCGCGAGGATGATGCCGCGCTCGGTGGCGATCTCGTTGCCGCGCTGGAGGATCCGCACGGTGAGGTCGCGCACGCGCGCGGCGAGGTCCTCGCCGATCTCGGCCACGACGCCGGAGTACGGGATCGGCTCGTCGTGCTCGCCTACGGGCGCCTTGGTCGAGGGGGTGAAGATCGGCTCCGGCAGGGGCGAGCCGTCGACGAGGCCGGCCGGCAGTTCGATGCCGCTGACGGCGCCGGTCGACTGGTACTCCCCCAGCCCACCGCCGGTGAGGTAGGCGCGGGCGACGCACTCGACGGGCAGCATCTCGAGGCGCTCGACGAGCACCGCGCGCCCGGCGACCGCCGCGGGGACGTCGGTCGAGACGACGTGGTGCGGCACGAGGTCGGCGAGCTGGTCGAACCACCACAGCGACATCTGCGTGAGCACCGCGCCCTTGTCGGGGATCGGGGTGTCGAGCACGAAGTCGTAGGCCGACATCCGGTCGCTCGCGACGAGCAGCAGCTGGTCCTGGCGCGGCTGCCCGTCGGCGCCGATCGGCGCGTAGAGGTCGCGCACCTTGCCGGAGTAGACGTGGGCGTAGCCGGGCAGCTCGAGGTGGCCGTCAGTCGTCATGGCGCACATCCTCGCAGGGGTGGCGCGTCAGAGGCCGACGAGCCCCCGGATCAGGCGGGCGACGTCGGCATCGGATGGTCGGCTGCCGGCAGGCCCGGAGTAGACGACGAGGACCGCACCGTGCCCATCCCCGGCGTCGACCCCCCATCCCGTGTAGGAAGCGGAGTTCGGCGTGGCCACCTTTTCGTAGCGGGTGATGGCCGGGTCGTCGCTCGCGATGGCCCGGTCGGGCGGCTCGACAAGACCCTTGCCCAAGTCCGTCGCCCGACCGTCGGCGGCGACCGCCACGCTGATCCCGACGCCGGACCCAACGACCGGCCGGTAGTACACGACGCTGCCGGGGATCCCGGGAGGGTCGGCGAAGACATCAGGGCTCTGGACCGTGGCACCCGTCGCCTCGCCGATCCAGGCGTCCACAGTGTGCGGGTCGCAGCTCGTCGGCGCCGTGCTGCAGGAGACGAAGGAGGGGGTCCCCCCTCCCGCGGGCGGCTGCCCCGAGAGGCTGGACCCACCCGTCAGGGTCGCGGCGAGACCGCCGGCGAGGAGGTCAGGCCCAGCGCGGGCACGAGGACCGCTGCCCTGCGGCGGCGCACGCGGCGACGGCCACCGGCGACGACGTCGTCGACGGACCCCGGCCACCCCGGG
>NZ_JBNFOF010000040.1:0-18138 GCF_057364645.1 Janibacter sp. CFPM2_SD2 | reverse complement strand
GACGCGGCTCGCGGACGTCCGCCTGGACATCCTCGGCCCGATCCCGGTCGCGCCGCTGACCGTCGACGTCACCGTGCTCCGCGGCGGCCGCTCGATGCAGCTGCTCGAGGCGACGGCCAGTGCCGACGGACGACCCGTGGCGTCGCCCGCGCCTGGCGCATCGTGCGGGCTCCCGACGACTTCCCGCGTGTCACCGGTCTGCGCGAGAGCGGCATCGAGCCGGTACCCGGGGCCACTGACGACTCCTCGCGGCTGGAGCTGCCCGGCATGCACGCCGACGGCTACCTCAGCGCCATCGAGTGGCGCTTCGTCTCCGGGGGAGTGGGCACCGGCGGCACCGCCGTGGCCTGGGGCCGGCAGCTGGTCCCGCTGCTGCCCGACGAGGAGCCGAGCCCGTGGGAGCGGGCCCTCGTCCTCGCCGACTCCGGTGGCGGCATCACCCTGACCGTCGACCCGCGGCAGCACACCTACATCAACTGCGACCTGCACGTCGTGCTCGACCGCGACCCCGACGGCGAATGGGTGCGCATGAGCTCCCAGGCGCTCGCGAGCCCCGGCCACGGCGGCACCGTCCACACGACGCTCGCGGACCAGCACGGTGACCTGGGCACCGGGGTGCAGACGATGGTGCTCCAGGACGCGCGGTCCTGAGCCGGCCGTTTGGGAGGTCGTCACCCCGGCGATCTAAGGTGACCCTGCGATGAGTCAGTCTGCTGCGTCCCACCTGTCACCCGCCTTCCCCCGGAGGGCCGCGTGGGGTACCGCCGGAGCGCTGCGCGCCTGGCAGGCCGACGCCCTGAAGAAGTACCTCTCCTCGGGCGCACCCGACTTCCTCGCCGTCGCGACGCCCGGCGCCGGCAAGACGACCTTCGCCCTGCGGGTGGCGACCGAGCTGCTCACCGCCGGAGAGGTCACCGCCGTGACCGTCGTGGCACCGACCGAGCACCTCAAGACCCAGTGGGCCGACGCGGCCGCCCGCGTCGGCATCCACCTCGACCCGAAGTTCTCCAACACCACCGCGGTGACGTCGAGCGACTACGACGGGGTGGCCGTCACCTACGCCCAGGTGGCGTCCCGCCCTTCGGTCCACGAGGACCGGACGAAGGCCGAGCGCACGCTCGTCATCCTCGACGAGATCCACCACGGCGGCGACAACAAGTCGTGGGGCGACGGGATCCGGCAGGCCTTCGAGCCGGCCACGCGGCGGCTCTCCCTGACGGGGACGCCCTTCCGCTCCGACACCAACCCCATCCCCTTCGTCGGCTACGAGTACGGCGAGGACGGGATCCTGCGCTCCAGCAGCGACTACGCCTACGGCTACTCCGACGCGCTGCGCGACGGCGTCGTCCGGCCGGTGCTCTTCATGGCCTACGGCGGGGCGATGCGCTGGCGCACCCGCGCCGGCGACGAGGTGGCCGCGCGGCTCGGCGAGCCGATGACCAAGGACCTCGTGGCCCAGGCCTGGCGCACCGCGCTCGACCCGAAGGGGGAGTGGATCCCCTCGGTCCTCGCCGCCGCCGACAAGCGCCTGACCGAGATCCGCCGCGGCGTGCCCGACGCCGGCGCCATGGTCATCGCGACCAACCAGACCCAGGCCCGCGCCTATGCCCGCATCCTCACCGAGCTCACGGGGGAGAAGCCGACCGTCGTCCTCTCCGACGACAACGGCGCCTCGCAGAAGATCGAGGACTACTCCGCGAGCACCTCGCGCTGGCTCGTCGCCGTGCGCATGGTGAGCGAAGGGGTGGACGTGCCCCGGCTGTGCGTCGGCGTCTACGCGACCTCGACGTCGACGCCGCTCTTCTTCGCGCAGGCGGTCGGGCGCTTCGTGCGGGCCCGCGCCCGCGGCGAGACCGCGAGCGTCTTCCTGCCGAGCGTTCCGGTGATCCTCGCCCACGCGGGCACCCTCGAGGAGCAGCGCGACCACGCCCTCGACCGGCCCGAGGCGGCGCAGGACGAGGCGCCGCTGTGGTCCGAGGAGGACGGCATGCTCGCCGCGGCCAACCGTGACGAGGGCGCCAGCGACGACCTGCTCGGCAGCTTCGAGGCGCTGGAGTCGGACGCGCACTTCGACCACGTGCTCTACGACAAGCAGCAGTTCGGCCTGCACGCCGAGGTCGGCTCCGAGGACGAGCAGGACTACCTCGGGCTGCCCGGGCTGCTCGAGCCCGACCAGGTGCACGCCCTGCTCAGCGAGCGGCAGACGAAGCAGTCCAAGAAGACCGGCCGCACCCGCCAGGACCAGGACGCCCCGATCGCTGCCCACCGGGCGCTCGCGGCCCAGCGCAAGGAGCTCAACAAGCTGGTGGCCGCCTATGCGACGAAGACCGGCTCCCCGCACGCCAACATCCACATGGACCTGCGGCGTGCGTGCGGCGGGCCCGAGCTCGCCCAGGCGACGAGCGAGCAGGTGACCGAGCGGATCGAACGGATCCGCCGCTGGTTCGTCGGGCGGCGCTGACATGACCCCGGCGGCCAGGGGGCGCGCCGGCACGTGGTTCTTCCTCGTGCTCGGTCCGGTCTTCGCCGCGTCCTACGCCTGGCTGGCGCTCGACAACGCGCTGCCCGGCTCCTCGCCGGCGTGCCGGTCGCGCTGACCGGCACCGGCCTCCTCACGCTCGCGCAGGTGCGCTGGCACCGCATGGCCGAGCCCGACGGCCAGGGCTGGCTCAGCGCGGCTGGCATCGTGCTGGTCGTCGGCTCGATCTGGGCCGCCTTCATGACGTCGAACGCGCTGGCGTGACGGCTCGCAGCTTCTGGCGCGGCGTGTGGGCCGACGACCGGCACGGGTTCGCCTTCGTCCTGGGCATGTGCGTCTTCTGGTTCGGGCCCCTGCTCTTCGGAGCCATCGCCCTCATGGCGCCGGGCACGATCCGGACGATGCTCGGCGGCGCCGTGATGGCCTTCGCGGGGTGGGTCCTCGCGTGGGTCGTGATGATCGGCAGGGCGCGAAGGGCGGCGCCCGGGGGCGACGTGGACCTCACCCCGACCCGGCCGATGCTGCTGCCCGCGGCGCTCATGGTCGGCGGCGTGGTCGTCTGCCTCCTGTCCTTCTGACCACCCGACGTCCCCCTATCCGGGTGGCGGCGCGGGCATCATGGGGACATGACCGTCTTCGCGTGGATCCTCGTGGCCCTGGGCGTGCTCGTGCTCGTCCTGACCCCGCTCCGGCTGCGGCGCTCGAAGGGCGAGCGCGGGATGACCGACTTCTCCGGGTGGGTGCTCAACGCCCACTCGATCACGCTCTTCATCGGCCTGGGGCTCATCTCGCTCCGGCTGCTCGACGTGCACACGTCGACGGCCGCGGCCTGGCTGGCCATCATCTGCATGGTCACCGCCTCGCTCATCGGCCTGAGCTTCCTCGGCCGGTGGCGTCGGACCGGCTCGCGGCACTCCGAGGCCTTCCAGGGCGACTCGTGGACCCGCGGGCCCTGGCTGTCGCAGATCGCGCACATCGGGGTGATGGTCGGGACGATCATCCTCGCCTGGATGCTGCTCGCCGACAAGATCTGAGAGAGCGCAGCCCACGGCCGGCCCGCGCTCACTGCCGGTGCGCGGCCGCCTCGACGAGGGGGCCGGTGCGCATCTCCATGTGGGTCACGAGGCAGATCGAGGTGCTCGCCCGCACGACATGCACGTCGTCGATGATCATGTCGATGACCCGCCCCAGGTCGGCGTTGTCCGTCGCGACGATGCGGATGATGAGGTCGCCGACGCCCGTCGTGCTGTGGATCTCGAGGACCTCCGGGATCGCCGTCAGGTGGTCGACCACGGCCTGGTGGCCGAGGCGCTGGCGGATCTCGAGGGTGCACAGGGCGGTGACCGGATAGCCCAGGGCCGCCGGGTCGATCGTCGGGGCCAGGGTGCGGATCACCCCCTTCGTCCTGAGGCGGTCGAGACGGGCCTGGACCGTCCCGCGGGCCACCCCGAGCTCACGGGAGGCGCCGAGGACACCGATCGTCGGGCTCGCGGACAGCAGGGCGATGAGGCGGGCGTCGAGGTCGTCGACGACCCGGGACGGCGTGGGCACGGTGCTCATGTGCAGATTGTCCCGTGAGTCATCGTGGACTAGCAACATATTGCGCAGCGTGTGCAGACGGATGAGGTGCCGTTGCACACCCTCCGCGACGCCGTCATCCTGACGCCATGTCCAACACCGCGGTTGAACTCACCAGGCAGGAGCGCGAGGCCGAGCTCGACCTCGACCAGCTCAAGCAGCTCGTCGGGCTCGTCGAGTACGACGAGGAGCGCGATCCCTTCCCCGTCACGGGCTGGGACGCGATCGTCTTCGTCGTCGGCAACGCGACGCAGACGGCGCACTACTACCAGAGCGCTTGGGGCATGGAGCTCGTCGGCTACTCCGGCCCCGAGCACGGCAACCGCGACCACAAGGCCTTCGTCCTCAAGTCCGGCTCGATCCGCTTCGTCGTCAAGGGCGCGGTCAGCCCCGACAGCCCGCTCATCGCCCACCACGCCACGCACGGCGACGGCGTCGTCGACATCTCCCTCGAGGTGCCCGACGTCGACAAGTGCATCGCCCAGGCCAAGGCGGCCGGCGCCACCGTCCTGCAGGAGCCCGAGACGGTGAGCGACGAGCACGGCTCGGTGCGCATCGGCGCGATCGCGACCTACGGCGAGACCCGGCACACCCTCGTGCAGCGCACCGTCGACGGCCAGACCTACGGCGGGGCCTACCTGCCGGGCTACGTCGAGCGCTCCTCGGCCTTCGTCAAGCGCGATGGCGCCCCCAAGCGGCTCTTCCAGGCCCTCGACCACATCGTCGGCAACGTCGAGCTGGGCAAGATGGACGAGTGGGTCGCCTTCTACAACCGGGTCATGGGCTTCGTGAACATGGCCGAGTTCGTCGGTGACGACATCGCGACCGAGTACTCGGCGCTGATGTCGAAGGTCGTCGCCAACGGCAACCACCGCGTGAAGTTCCCCCTCAACGAGCCCGCGATCGCGAAGAAGAAGTCGCAGATCGACGAGTACCTCGAGTTCTACACCGGCCCCGGTGCGCAGCACCTGGCGCTCGCGACGAACGACATCCTGCGCACGGTCGACGAGCTGACCAAGGAGGGCGTGGAGTTCCTCGACACCCCCGACGCCTACTACGACGACCCCGAGATGCGCGCCCGCATCGGCGAGGTCCGCGTGCCGATCGAGGAGCTGAAGGCCCGCAAGATCCTCGTCGACCGCGACGAGGACGGCTACCTGCTGCAGATCTTCACCAAGCCGCTGGGGGACCGGCCGACGGTCTTCTTCGAGATCATCGAGCGGCACGGCTCGCTCGGCTTCGGCAAGGGCAACTTCAAGGCGCTCTTCGAGTCCATCGAGCGCGAGCAGGACAAGCGCGGCAACCTCTGAGTCGTCACCGGACGTTGCTGGTGCGGGAGCGGGGAGTGGCTGGTCCACGCCTCGCTCCCGCGCTGTTGTCGCCGCGGTCCGCGCAGATAGGATGAGGTAACCCTCACCTCACCGGAGCTCTCATGGACCAGCCGTTGTCGACCGCCCTGCGGACCGAGACCGCGTCGGCCCACGAGGACGCCGAGGGGTCGGCCTTCGTCGAGCAGCTCATGGGCGGACTCGCCTGTCGCCCGGCCTTCGTCGCCCTGGTGGCGCAGCAGCTGGTCATCTACCGCGCGCTGGAGGAGGTGCTCTGGTCGGAGTACGCCGACCACCCCCTGCTGGGGCCGGTCATGGACCACCGCCTCGACCGCGTGCCCTCCCTCGAGCAGGACATGCGCTTTTTCGCCGGCGACGGCTTCGAGGCGCGGCTGGCGACGGGGGAGATCCACGTCGTGCCGGCGGCGGCGGACTACGCGACCGGGCTGCGTGAGGGGCATGCCCCGGAGGCGATGCTCGCCCACCACTACGTGCGCTACCTCGGCGACCTCTCGGGCGGGCAGATCATCGCGCGGATGGTCCAGCGCCACTACGGCATCGCGCCCGAGGGGCTGAACTTCTACCACTTCGAGCAGATCCCCAAGCCCAAGCCCTACAAGGACGCCTACCGCGCCGCGCTCGACTCCCTCGAGGTCGACGAGCCGACCCGCCGGCGCATCCTCGACGCGGCGGTCGACAGCTTCGAGCTCAACCGGCGGGTCTTCGCGGACCTGGGTGCGGCGCGTGCCCCGGAGCATGCTGCCGCCGGTGCCCCCACGTGACCTGGTCCCAGTTCCTGCCCACCTTCGGCGGGCTCTTCGTCATCGTCATGCTGCGGGCCAATGCCACCTACTGGCTCGGACGTGGTGCCGCCGCCGGTGGCCGCCGCTGGAGTGGGGCCGAGCGCGAGGCCGCTCCCGCATGGCGGAAGGCCCGCGAGCTCGTCAACCGCTGGGGCCCGATCGCCGTCGTCCTGTGCTTCTTCACGGTCGGCATCCAGACCGCGGTCAACGCGACCGCGGGCTTCACGCGCATGCCCCTGCGCCGCTACCTGCCCGCAGTGACCCTCGGGTCGATCGTCTGGGCGACGATCTACGCGACCATCGGCCTGGCTGCGGCGCGGGCATGGCTCGCGGCTGCGGCCCGCTCGCCGGTCGGCGCCACGCTCGCCGCCGTCGCGTCGTCCTCGCGGTGGTCGCGATCGTCTGGGCCCGCAGCCGACGCCATCGCGTCGAGGAGTCCCACGCGCCCGACCCCAATGTGGTGCGGGACGAGTCGAGCGCCATGAGATCGTGAGGGCATGAGCACCCCCGAGCGCGCCGGCTGGTACGACGACCCCGACGACGACTCCCGGCTGAGGTACTTCGACGGCATCATCTGGAGCGACCGGACCGAGCCCAAGCAGACCCGGCAGCCGCGGCCCCCGGCGGAGCCCACGACCGGTGGTGACCCGGCCGGAGGACCGTACGCCGGCGCATCGGGCGGGCCGGCGGCCGGGCAGCCTCGACCCGGGACCGACGTCTTCGGCCGGCCACCCCGACCGAGACCCACGGTCAGTGGCAGGGTCACGGCCAGTGGCAGGGGCAGCACCAGTGGCCGGGCCACGGTGGCCACCAGCCCGCTGGCCACGGCTACGCCCAGCCCGAACCGACGACGGCCGACGGGCAGCCGCTGGCGAGCTATGGTCCGCGGGTCGGCGCCTACATCGTCGACGGCCTGATCGTCGCGGTGCTCAACCTGCTCGTCGCCGGCTGGGCATGGTGGCTGTGGCTGGCGGACTACTGGAACTTCGTCTACGACGCCGCCCTGCGCGGCGACCAGGGCGCCATCGAGGGCCTGACCCCCGGTGAGCTCACCGCGATGTTCGACTGGACCTACTTCTTCATCGCAACCGGACTGTCGCTCCTGGTCCAGTGCGTCTACCACGTCGGCTTCCTCAGGGCGCGCAACGCGACGCCCGGCAAGATGATGCTCGGGCTGTCGGTGCGCCGCGTCGACCAGCCCGGGCGCCTCGCGGTGGGCACGGCCTTCATGCGGATGCTGCTGCCCCTGGGCGTGGGACTGCTGTCGATGGTGCCCCTGCTGAGCTATCTCGTCTTCTTCGTCACGCTCGCCGACCTGCTGTGGCCGCTGCGGGACCCGCGTCGGCAGGCGCTGCACGACAAGATCGCCGGCACCCAGGTCGTGCGGGGGCGTCAGCCGCGCTGAGCGGCGTCGGCGCCGTCGCCGTAGTGCAGCAGGACCGCGCGGATCAGCGCGCCCATGCGGCTGCGCGTCGGGGACGAGCGGCTCGACCCCCTTCGCTCGTAGCGGCGCGGCGGTGACCGGACCGACGGCCGCGACGAGCAGATCCTCCTCGCGGGTGCGGCGCACGATCTCGTCGGCGACCCCGGCCTCCTCGGCGGCGGCCCACCACGAGGCGACGGCCGGTGCCGAGGTGAAGACCACGACGTCGACCCGGCCGTCCGCCGCGTCCCGGGTCGAGGCCGTCACCGCCGCGGGGTTCGGCGCGGGACCCCAGCGGTAGACGACGAAGGGAGCGACCTTGGCCCCGGCCTGTGCCAGGGCGTCGTCGATGCCGTCGGAGCCGCTGCCGTGGTGCTGGACCGCCACGGTCGTGCCGGCGACGCCCCGCTCGAGCAGGTGCTCGATGATCTCGGCGGCCGTCTCGGACTCGGCGACCCAGTCGGCGCGCAGACCGCGGGAGATGAGCGCGCCCTTGGCCTTCGGCCCGCGCGCGACGACGTAGGCATCGGCCAGGGCCCGGCGCAGGTCCTCGTCGAGCCCGGCGACCTCGGCGGCCTCCATCCAGCCACGCAGACCCGCACCCGTCGTGATGACGAGGGTGTCGGGCGGGTCGGCGACCAGGGCGCGGGTGTCGTCGACGAGCTGCTCGTCGTCGCTGTGGTGGACGATCGTCATCGCGGGTGCGTGGTGGATCGTTGCGCCCCGCCGGGCGAAGGCATCGGCGAGGTCGTCGCTGCGGCGGTCGGCGGTGATCAGGACGGTGCGCCCGGCCATGACCGGGGGGAGGCCGCTCACGAGCCGTCCGTCGTGGCCCCGGCGGCCGCCATCTCGGCGAGGGCCGCCCCGGGTCGTCTCGGGGGCGGACGCCGGCGGAATGGCGTCGGTGAGCAGCCGCACGGCGAATCCCTCGCGCAGCGCGTCCAGGACCGTGGCCCGCACGCAGTGGTCGGTCGCGATGCCGGCCACGTCGAGGTCGGTGATGCCGTGGTGGCGCAGCCACGCGCTCAGGCCGGTGCGACCGTCGCCGGCGCTGATGCCCTCGAAGCCGCTGTAGGCCGCGTCCGTCATCCCCTTGCGGAAGACCTCGTCGACGTGGGCCAGCGCGGGCTCGAGCGCGGGGTGGAAGTCGGCGCCCGGGGTGTCGGCAGCGCAGTGGACCGGCCAGGTCGTCGCGTAGTCGGGCTCGCCGTCGGTGGCCCAGTGCTCGCCGGGGTCGTGGTGCCAGTCGGCCGTGGCGACCACGGCCGCGTAGTCGCGGTGCCCGAGGTCGTGGCCCTGCCAGTCGTCGAGCACGCGCTCAGCCGCCCGTGCGGCGACTGCGGCTCCACCCGTCACGGCGAGGGAGCCCCCTTCGCAGAAGTCGTTCTGGATGTCGACGAGGACGAGTGCGCGGCCCATGCCTGTGAAGGATGCCATGCCGCTCAGCCGAAGAGGCTCCAGAAGCCGTCGAAGGCCGTGATCGTCGCGGGGGACTCGACCGTGACCGCCGTGGCGAGGAAGGCCGCCCGGCCCGTCGCCGGATCGGCGTAACCGATGGTGCCGAGCCCGCCGGCCCAGCCGATGACGCCCGTGGAGCGCACCTCGACGGCGAGGCCCCAGTCGCTGTCGGGCTCGATGAACCCCGCTGCGGTGCGCCGCTGCTCGTCGGTGAGGGACCCGGTGCGCAGGGCCGCGAGGGACTCCGGCGACAGGACGCTAGGCCCGCCCACGAGGGAGCGCAGGAAGGCCAGCTGGTCGGGCACGGTCGAGACGAGTCCGGTGGAGAGCGAGGCACAGGCAGGTGGCTCGACGTAGGTGCCCGCCGGGAGCTCGACGGGCTTGATCCCTCCCTCCTCGGGAGCCAGCGGTGGCGCGAGACGGCCGGGGTCGGCGGTGTAGCCCGTGCCCGTCATCCCGAGCGGCCGCAGCACGTGCTCGGCGAGCAGCTCGGGGACGCTCGACCCGGTGGCCCGGGCGAGCAGGACCCCGAGGACGTCGCTTCCCGTGTGGTAGCGCCAGGCCGTGCCCGGCTGGTCGGCCAGCGGCAGGCTGCCGAGTCGCCGCACGAAGTCGTCGGGTGACATGGGCGGGCACCAGGGGCCGGGGGCGACCTGCTCACGGGCGAGGGCATCGGCGAGGGGGCCGGGCTCGCTCACCCAGCCGAAGCCCGGGGTCATCGTCAGCAGGTGCCGCAGCGTGATCGGTCGCTCGGCGGGGACGGTGGCGGACAGATCGGCCGAGGGGTCGACGAGCACCCTCGGGTCGGCCAGCTCGGGCAGCCACGCCGCCACGGGGTCGTCGAGGGTGAGGACGCCGAGCTCGACCAGGCGCAGTGCGAGGACGCCACCGATGGGCTTGGTGCACGAGCTGAGGGCGACCTGGGTGTCCCGCGTCATCGGTGCTCCGTCGGGGGAGCGGGCCCCACCCACGCGCAGGCGGGCTCCGTCGGCATCCGCCACGCCGACCGCCCAGCCCGCGAGCTCGCCGGCACCCTGCAGCCGGTCGAGGGTGCGGGTGAGGTCCTCGAGTGCGTTCATCGCCCCACCGTGGCACGGGTCTGCCGGGCGCGGCGAAGGGGGAGCGGCCCCCTTCGGCAGCACACTGGAGCCATGACCTCGTGCACGATCCCCGACCTCCCCGAGCTGCACCCGACGCTGGCCCACCGCTTCAGCCCGGTGCGCTTCCGGGAGGACGCCGTGGTCGAGCGCGCGCACGTCGAGACGCTGCTCGAGGCCGCTCGGCGCGCGCCCTCCGCGGGCAACTCGCAGCCGTGGCGCTTCGTCGTGGGGGTGCGGGGGGACGACGTGCACGAGCGCATCGTGCGCCACCTGGCCCGCAGCTCAGGGGCGTGGGCGCCGCCGCGTCGGCGATCGTGGTCAACCTCGCCGTGGTGGGCATCGAGGGCGCGCCGGGCTGGGAGTACTCGGAGTTCGCGACCTACGACCTTGGTCAGGCGGTGGCGCACATGTGCGTCCGGGCGCTGACCATCGGGCTGGACAGCCACCAGTTCCGGGCCTTCGACCGCGAGGCGGTGGCGGCGGAGCTCGCCGTCCCGCCGCACCTCGAGGTCGTCTCGATGACGGCCTTCGGCGTGGCCGATCACCGCCCGGGCGAGATCCCGTCACCCGGGACGAGTCGGGAGCGGCTCGCGCTCGAGGAGATCGTCTGGCTCGACGCCGGCGACGGGGCCTGATCAGTCCCGGGCGGCCAGCTCACCGTCGGACCTCAGCACGCAGAACAGGTTGCCCTCCGGGTCGGCGAGGGTCACCCACCCGGTGCCGGGCCCGTACTTCCCCCGCAGGTCGTCGTGGAGGCTCGCGCCGTGGGCGAGCAGGCGCTCGACCTCCTCGGCCTGCGTCAGGTCGGTCGGCCGCAGGTCGTAGTGCATCTTGGTCTTGCCCGGCGTGGGGTCGGAGACCTCGATGAAGAGCACCCGGTGCCCCGTGACCGGGTCGACGAGCATGCACTCCTCGTGCCCGGGGAGGTTGGGATCGCCCGGCACGTCGGTGTAGCCGATGACGCCCTTCCACCACTCGCTGAGGGCGTAGGCGTCGCGGCAGTCGAGGGTGGTGTGCGAGATGCGGGAGGTCATCCGCTCACCCTCCCGGCAGGTCAGCGGAGCCGCAAGCGGATTGCGTCAGGCCGTCGCGAGCCGGTAGCCCCGCTTGACGACCGTCTCGACGACCCGTCGGTCCCCGATCGCCTCACGCAGCCGTCCGACGGCCACCTCGACGGCGTGACCGCTCGCGGAGTCGCCCGGCAGCACCTCGAGGACCTCGGCACGGGTGACGACATCTCCCTTCGCGTCGATGAGCAGATGGAGCACGGACAGGCCGCTCGGGGAGATGGCGAGCACCCGGTCGCCGAGGAGCGCGGCGGTGCTGCGCAGCTGCAGCGGTCCGGCGACGGTCTCGACGGCGGTGGCCATCACCGCCTCGTAGTGGCCGACCACGGCTCGCACGAGCGACCCCAGCCGGGCCCGCTCCGGGAGCAGCGGGCTGATGCCGACGTGCTCCAGCGGGCGCGCGGTGACCGGCCCGACGGCCGCGACGACGAGACGGCCGGTGCGGACCCGGCCGACGATCGACGGCACGACCGCCGGCGTCCGAGCCGTGTCGAGCCAGGCCGCCGCAGCCGGCGCGGAGGTGAAGACGACGACGTCGATGTCACCCACGGCCGCCTGCTCGACGCCGCAGGTCACCGCGTCGGCATCCGGTGGTGGCCCCCAGCGGTAGACCACGAGAGAAGTCACCGTGGCACCGGCGGTCGCCAGATCGACGTCGAGCTCGTCGCACCCTGCGCCGTGGTGCTGGATCGCGATGCGTTGTCCCGCAACGCCTTCGGTGATCAGGAAGTCACGGATCTCAGCGGAGGTCTCCGACTCGGCGACCCAGTCCGCGTCGTGCCCGGCCGCCTGGATCGCGCCGCGCGCCTTGGGGCCGCGGGCGACGATCCGGGTCCGGTCCAGGACCTCGTGCAGCTCCTCTCCGAGACCTGCGGCGTCGGCCGCCTCCACCCACCCGCGGAACCCGATCGCCGTCGTCACCACGACGACGTCGGGCGGTGCGGCGAGGAGGCTCCGCGTCCGCTCCACGAGCTCCGCGTCCGCGGTGTGGGGCACGATCGTCAGCGTCGGCGTGTGCAGCACCCGGGCACCGCGCCGCTCGAGGGCGGCGCGCAGGTCGCCGGCGCGTCGGTCCCCGGTGACGAGGACGACGCACCCGGCGAGCAGCTGCGGCAGGCTCACGTGACGCTGCGGTCGAAGGGAGGTCCCGTCACCTCGTCGCCGAACGGCTCGACCCAGACCTCGCCGTCGACGACCGTCACGGGCCAGGTGCGCAGGTCGACCGGCTCGCTGCCGGCCCCGTCGAGGCAGGTGCCGGTGCGCAGGTCCCACACCTGCTTGTACATCGGCGAGATGACGGTCGGGACCCCACCACGCGTGCCGACGAGGCCGCGGGCGATGACGTGCGCGCCGCTGTAGGGGTCGCGGTTGGCGATGCCGTGGACCTCGTCGTCATGCGTGCGGACCAGCGCGACCTGCACACCATCGACGAGGGCGACCGCGCCGCGCTCGGGAACGAGGTCGGTGAGGGCGCACAGGCGCACGCGGGCCTGTGGGGGAGCAGCGGTCATGAGCGGACCTCCAGAGTCGTGCCGGCGATGAGGACGGACCCGGAGGTGCGCTCCTCCGGGGTGGCGGGACGGGCCTGGCCGCGCTCGCCGACGTAGGCGAGCGAGTCGTCGACCGCGTCCGGGGCATTGACGAAGGACGCGAAGCGGGCCAGCTTGTCGGGGTCGGCGAGCGTGGCCGCCCACTCGTCGCGGTAGTTGCCGACGTGCGCGGCCATCGCGGCGTCGAGGTCGTCGGCGATGCCGAGGCTGTCGTCCATGACGACGGCACGGATCGCGTCCAGACCCCCTTCGTGCTCCTCGACCCAGGGGGCGGTGCGCTGCAGCCGGTCAGCCGTGCGCACGTAGTACATGAGGAAGCGGTCGATGGTGCGCACGAGCGTCTCGGTGTCGAGGTCCTCGGCGAGCAGGCGGGCGTGCTTGGGGGTGAATCCGCCGTTGCCGCCGACGTAGAGGTTCCACCCCTTGTCGGTGGCGATGATGCCGACGTCCTTGCCGCGGGCCTCGGCGCACTCACGGGCGCACCCGGAGACGCCGAGCTTGATCTTGTGCGGCGAGCGGAGCCCGCGGTAGCGCAGCTCGAGGTCGATCGCGAGGCCGACGGAGTCCTGCACGCCGAAGCGGCACCACGTCGAGCCGACGCAGGACTTCACCGTACGCAGCGACTTGCCGTAGGCGTGACCCGACTCGAAGCCGGCGTCGACCAGCCGCCGCCAGATGCCGGGCAGCTGGTCCATCCGGGCACCGAAGAGGTCGATCCGCTGGCCGCCGGTGATCTTCGTGTAGAGGCCGAACTCCCGGGCCACCTCGCCGATCGCGATGAGTCCTTCGGGCGTCACCTCGCCGCCGGGGATGCGCGGGACGACCGAGTAGGAGCCGTCCTTCTGCAGGTTGGCCATGACGTGGTCGTTGGTGTCCTGCAGGGTCGCCTGCTCGCCGTCGAGGATGTGGCCGGTGCCCAGCGAGGCGAGGATCGAGCCGATGACCGGCTTGCAGATGTCGCAGCCGCGACCGGTCCCGTGGCGCTCGATGATCTCGCTGAAGGTCCGCAGCCCCTGGACCCGGACGATGTCGAAGAGCTGGGCCCGCGACTGCTCGAAGTGCTCGCACAGCGCACTGCTCACCTCGACGCCGGCGGCGGCGAGCTCGCTCGTCACGAGCTTCTTGACCAGCGGAAGGCAGGAGCCGCAGCTCGTGCCCGCGAGGGTGCACGCCTTGACGCCGGCGAGGTCGGTGCATCCCCCTTCGCCGACGGCACAACGGATCTCGCCCGCGGTGACGTTGTTGCAGGAGCACACGGCGGCCTCGTCCGGCAGGTCGCCGGCCGGTGCGGGCGCGGCCCCCTCGGGCAGCAGGTAGGCCGCGGGGTCGCCGCCGAGCTCGCGACCGACCATCGGGCGAAGGGAGGAGTAGGCACTGGCGTCGCCGACGAGGATGCCGCCGCGCAGGGTGCGGGCGTCGTCGCTCATGACGAGCTTCTTGTAGACCCCCGCGACCGGGTCGGAGATGACGACCTCGAGCGAGCCGGGCTCCTGCGCGAAGGCATCGCCGAAGCTCGCGACGTCGACGCCCAGGAGCTTGAGCTTGGTCGACAGGTCGGCGCCGGGGAAGGTCCCGGCGCCGCCGAGCAGCCGGTCGGCGACGATCTCGGCCATCGTGTACCCGGGGGCGACCAGGCCGAGGCAGCGACCGCCGATGCAGGCGACCTCGCCGATCGCGTGGATCGCGGGATCGGCTGTGGCACAGGCGTCGTCGACGACGACGCCCCCCGCGCTCGCCGATCTCGAGGCCGGCCTCGCGGGCGAGCTCGTCCCGCGGGCGGACACCCACGGCGAAGACGACGACGTCCACGTCGAGCGCGGGGCCCTCGCTGAACTTCATCCGGGAGACGGCGCCCCGCTCGCCGACGATCTTCGACGTCGCGGTCGAGGTGCGCACCGAGACCCCGAGCCCCTCGATGAGCCGCTTGAGCCCCTCGCCGCCACCCTCGTCCACCTGCAGCGGCATGAGTCGCGGCGCGAACTCGACGACCGTCGTCTCGACCTCGAGGGCTCGCAGGGCGCCGGCCGCCTCGAGGCCGAGCAGGCCGCCGCCGACGACCGCGCCGCGGACCGGCCGGTCGAGCTCCTCCCGGCGGGTCTCGACGAACTCCCGCAGGTCGGCGACGTCGTCGATCGTGCGGTAGACGAAGGCCCCGCGCAGGTCCTTGCCGGGCACGGGCGGCACGGCGGCGTAGGAGCCGGTCGCGAGGACGAGCGAGTCGTAGGGCAGGACCTGGCCGCTGCTCGTCGTCACCGTCCTGGCGTCGCGGTCGATGCTCTCGGCCCGTACACCTCGGCGCAGCGTGACGAGCGGGTCGTCCCACAGCTCCTGCCCGCCGAGGGCGAGGTCCTCGGGGTGACGCCCGGTGAAGTAGGAGGTGAGGGCGACGCGGTCGTAGGGCGCGCGCGGCTCCTCGCACAGCAGCGTTACGGCCCAGCGCCCGGCGTCGTCCCGGGCGCGCAGCGCGTCGACGAGCCGGCGGGCGACCATGCCGCCGCCGACGATGACGAGTTGCTGCGGCTCGGTGGTGGAGGTCGTGGTCTCTGGCATGGCGCTCAACTTAGGAAGCCCTCGTT
Organism: Janibacter sp. CFPM2_SD2; assembly: GCF_057364645.1. NCBI lineage: Bacteria > Bacillati > Actinomycetota > Actinomycetes > Micrococcales > Intrasporangiaceae > Janibacter > Janibacter sp. CFPM2_SD2. The sequence goes on along the minus strand of NZ_JBNFOF010000040.1, from coordinate 2,776 downwards.
TCGGCTCGGTCTTGGTCGTGTTTCCCCGGTGTGAACCCGTCCTCACCGGGCGAGGTCGCGGGCTGTGAGTGGGCCCCGTCGGCGCCGAGCCAGTCGAGGATCCCGCACACCGCGTCGGTGCACCCGCCGCAGCCGGTCGTCGCCCTGGTGCTCGCGGCGATCTGCTCCACCGTCGTTGCGCCAGAGGCGAACTCGGCGCGGATGTCCCCCTTCGTCACGCCGTTGCAGCGGCAGATCGTCGCCCGGTCCGGGATGAGCGAAGGGGAGTCCCGTCGCGTCGTCGTGGCGGCCGGCGCGACCGCCGGCAGCAGCAGGTGCGCCGGGTCGGCCGGCAGGGGCGTGCGGCGGGTGTAGGTGGTGATCAGGTCGGTGCCGACGCGACCCGCGCCGACGGTCGTGGCGCCCACGAGCAGGCCGTCGCGCACGACGACCTCCAGGTGCCGTCCGGCGGCGGGGTCGCTGAGCTGCACGACGCGCAGGCCGGGGTCGTCGACCCGCCCGCTGCCGCACACACCCATCGTCACGATGTCGACACCGTGGGTCTTGGGCTTGACGACGTCGCCGACGCCGGTGGTCACGGTCTCGGGGTCGCGACCGGTGAGCAGGTCGGCGAGACGACGGGCCTGCTCCCACCCCTGGGCGACGAGGCCGGTGGCGCCGCCGGGAGGTTGGGCGCAGTCACCGATGGCGTGCACGTGCGGGTCGCTCGTCGTCAGGTCGGCGTCGACGAGGATGCCGCGGTCGACGTCGATCCCGGCCGCCTCGGCCAGCTGGGTGCTGGGCACGGTGCCGGTCGACAGCACGAGCAGGTCGGCGGCGAGCACCTCGCCGTTCGTCAGGTGCACCCGTCGCAGCCGGCCCTCCTCGATGACGACCTCCTGCGCCCCGACGCCGACGCGCTGGTCGACACCGGTGCGGCGCAGCGTCGACTCGACGACGCGGCTGGCGGCCTCGTCGAGCTGACGCTCCATGAGGGCGGGGGAGGGGTGGACGACGGTGACGGCGAGGTCGCGTCGGGCGAGCCCGCTCGCGGCCTCGAGACCGAGCACGCCGCCGCCGAGGACGATGGCGCGTCGGGCGTTGAGCGTCGCCGCGATGATCTCGCGGGCGTCGTCGATGGAGCGCAGCACGTGCACCCCGCTCGGCAGGTCACCGCTGCCGGGACCGTCCCCGAGACCCGGGACCGCTGGGACCCTGGCCGCCGCACCCGTGGCGATGACGAGCTCGTCGTAGGGGACGCGTGTGTCGTCGCGAGCACGACGTCGCGGCGCTCGCGGTCATCGCCCGCACCGCGACGCCGCGCTGCACCGTGACGCGCGGGTGGTCGGGCGCGGGCAGGGTGATCGCCGAGAGGCCGCGCGTGCCCGCGACGACGTCGCTGAGCAGCACCCGGTTGTAGGGCTCGCAGGCCTCGTCGCCGAGCACGGTGACGAGGTGTTCGCCGGCGTGGTCGGCGGCCGTGAGGTCCTCGACGAAGCGGGACCCGACCATCCCGTAACCGATGACGACGATGTGGCTCATGCGCTGACCTCCAGCGGCTCGGGGACGAGATCGGTGGTGCTGGCGGCGACGTCGACGGCGCACACCTTGAACTCCGGCATCGACGAGATCGGGTCGACCGCGTCGTTGGTCGCCCGGTTGACGCTCCCGGCGCGGCGAAGTGGAAGGGCATGAAGACGGTGTCCGGCCGACCGGTCGGTGATCCGCGCGGGAGCGGTGACCGTGGCCCGCGCGGTGCGCAGGTCGAGTGGGTCGCCCTCCTCGATGCCCAGGCGGTGGGCGAGGAGTGGGTGTACCTCGACGAAGGGAGTCGGTTGCGCCGCGAGGAGCGCTGCCACCCGGCGGGTCTGTGCCCCCGACTGGTAGTGCTCGAGGACGCGCCCGGTGATGAGGAAGAGCGGGGCATCGCGCCGCAGGTCCTCGGTCGGACCGACGTGGTCGACGGGCACGAGCCGAGCACGGCCGTCGGGCGTGGGGAAGTCGTCGAGGAAGGCGCGCGGGGTGCCCGGATGAGGTGCCTCCCCTTCGCCGCTGGCGGGGCAGGGCCAGTGCAGGTCGCTCTCGCGGTCGAGGCGGGCGTGGCTGAGCCCGGAGTAGTCGGCGCGGCCGCCGGCGCTCGCCCTGGCCAGCTCGTCGAAGACCTCCGACGGGACCGTCGACCACGTGCCCGGGGCATCGAGGCGAGCGGCGAGCTGCGACCACACCCACAGCTCCGAGACGACTCCCTCGGGCGGGTCGATCGCCTTGCGGCGCCGGATGATCCGGCCCTCGAGGTTGGTCATCGTGCCCTCCTCCTCGGCCCACTGCGTGACGGGCAGCACGATGTCGGCGAGGGCGACGGTCTCGGAGGGGACGACGTCGCACACGACGAGCAGGTCGAGGGCGCGCAGTCGCTCAGCGACCGCGTCCGCCCGGGGCGCGCTCACGACGGGGTTGGCCCCGTGGACGAGGAGTGCTCGGGGTCCGCCGGGGGTGCCGAGGGAGCGCAGCAGCTCGACGGCCGGCGAGGCCGGGCCGGGCAGGTCGTCGGCGTCGACGCCCAGACCGCGGCGACGTGCTCGCGGGCGGCCGAGTCGGCGATCATCCGGTAGCCGGGCAGCTGGTCCGCCTTCTGCCCGTGCTCGCGCCCACCCTGGCCGTTGCCCTGACCCGTGAGGGCGCCGTAGCCGCTCCCTTCGCGTCCGACGAGGCCGAGCGCGAGGGCGAGGTTGATCGCGGCGGTGACCGTCGCGTGCCCTGGCTGGACTGCTCGACACCGCGCCCGGTGAGGACGTGC
>NZ_JBNFOF010000039.1:0-18637 GCF_057364645.1 Janibacter sp. CFPM2_SD2 | reverse complement strand
CGCCGTGCCGACCTCCACCGCCGCCCGCCCCTGCCCACCGGCGACCGGCAGGCGCACGGTGACGACGTCGTCGTCGCGGGGTTTCCGCTCGGTGGGCCCTACGACCTCGAGGCCGGCCGGGTCCGCGACGTCCTGCAGGCCCGCGGCGCCGGCATCGACGGCACGCTCGGCGTCACCCGCGACATCTACTCGATCCACGCGCGGGTCCAGCAGGGCAACTCGGGCGGCCCGCTCCTCTCGCCGACGGGCCAGGTCGTGGGCACCGTCTTCGCGAAGTCGCCCTCCGACGAGACCACCGGCTACGTCCTCACCCTCGAGGAGACCCGCCCGGTCGTCGAGGACGGCCTGCGGGCGAGCGCCGAGGTCGGGACGGGTGAGTGCGTGCGCTGAGGCAGCGCTTCGAGACGGTCGCTGCGCGACCTCCTCAGCGACCGGGAGGGGTCAGCGCACCGCGCGGTCGGCGTTGACGACGCCCTCGCCGAAGATGCCGTTGTCCGCCGTCGTGCCGATGCAGCGGACGCTCCCTTCGGCATCGGGGCAGGGGATCTCGGTGGCGCTCTCGCCGAGCTGCCGCGCCACGTCGTCGGGCGCCATCCGGTCGCCGTGGGCGCTGATGATCAGCGCGGCGACCCCGGCGGCGTGGGGCGAGGCCATCGAGGTGCCCTGGTTCCACACGTAGAGCCCGCACTCCCCGTCCGGGTCGGGGTCGTTGCCGGCGATCGACTCGGGACAGCTGCGCACGACCATCTCGGTGCCGGTCTCGGTGACCCGGCCCTCGTCGTCGACGAAGCCCTCGGCCGTGACGACCGAGCGCGACGCGGCGGAGAGGATGCCGCCGCGACCCGAGCTCTCCTCGCCGCCGGGTGCGGCGACGTCGACGAGACCGTCGTCGGGGTGCGAGGTCCAGTTGCTGAAGGTCGAGCGCACATTGCCCTCGTCGACGGAGGCGACGGCGATGACGTGCTCGCCGGACAGCGGCAGGCGCTCGCAGGTCTTCGGGTCGACCCGGCGGGTGCGGGTGTCGCCGCCGTAGTTGGGGCTCGAGGTGTCGCGGCTCGGGGCGCCCATGTCCGCGCCGTCGTTGCCCGCGGAGGTCACGAGCGTCACGCCCTGCTCGTGCGCACGGTCGAGCGAGCGGTGCACGAGCTCGAGCATGACGTCCTGGAAGGCCACCTGCTCCGGGGTGTCGCCGGGCGCGCCGCCCTCGCAGGCGTAGAGCCACGGGTCGACGTAGAAGCTCATGTTGACGACGTCGAGCCGCTGGTCGGCGGCATGGGTCAGCGCGTTGACCACCGGGCCGAGGAAGAAGAGCCCGCCGTCCTGCCCGGCCCGCAGGTCGACGAGGGTCACGTCGGGGGCGACGCCGGTGACACCGAGGTCGTTGGCCGCGGCGGCGATCGTGCCGGCGACGTGCGTGCCGTGCCCGCCGTCGTCCTCGCCCACCGGGTCGACGCAGCTCTCGTGCTCGCACTCGCCGTCGATGTCGGCGATGTCGCTGACGACGAAGCTCTTGGACAGCCCGGCGTCGAGCCGTGGCGCGAGGTCGGGGTGCGTCTTGTCGATGCCGGTGTCGATGACGCCGACGCGCACCTCGGGCCGCCCCGTCGTCACCTCGTGCGCGCCCCGGGCGTTGACCGCCTCCATGCCCCAGAGCCAGCCGTCGAAGGGGTCACCGCCCTCCGGTGCCTGAGGGGGCGAAGGGAGGTCCGCTGCGGGAGTCGTGTCGCCGGGGTCGGGCTCGGCCGGGGGCTCCGGCGACCAGGAGGCGGCGCGGTCGGTGACGGCATCGGTGACGCCGTCGACCCCCTTCGCCCGCTCGGCCACGTCGGTGTCGTCGGTGCGCAGGGTCACCATGCCCACGGCGGTGTTGACCGAGGTGAGGGGCAGGCCGTCGGCCTCGAGCTCGTCGGCGACGCGCTGGGTCTCGGCCGGGTCGTCGACGAGGACGACCCAGTCGCGGCCCGTGCGCGGCGGGTCGAAGGTCTCGAGGCTCGACGTCGCGGGCGTCGACGTCGGCGCCTCCGTGGTCGTCGACGACGTGCTCGTGCTGGCACCGTCGTCCCCCTCGAGGAGCGAGCACCCGCTCGCGACGAGCGTCAGCGCGACGAGCGCACCCCAGGTCCTGCGTCCGCGCATGGTGGTCCCCTCTGTCCGTGCGGTGTGCCCCGAGTCGGTGTGTCCTGAGTCTAGGAGGCGAAGGGGGTCACAGCTCGCGGACCACCCGGGCCGGGTTGCCGACGGCCACGACCCCCGCGGGGATGTCGCGGGTGACGACCGCGCCCGCCCCGATGACCGAGTCGTCGCCGATCGTCACGCCCGGGCAGACGATGACGCCGCCGCCGAGCCAGACGTTGTCGCCGATGGTGATGGGCTCGCCCGCCTCGACCTTGTCCCGGCGCGGGCCGGGCTCGAGCGGGTGGGTCGCGGTGAGCAGCTGCACCTGAGGTCCGATCTGGCAGTCCTCGCCGATGCGGATCGGGGTGACGTCGAGCGCGGTGAGCCCGTAGTTGACGAAGGTGCGTGCCCCGATGCTCAGGTGGGCGCCGTAGTCGACGTAGAGGGGCGGGCGGATCTCGACGTCCTCGCCGAGCTCGCCGACGAGCTCGGCGAGCAGGGCCCGAGGGTCCTCGCCGTGGGCGTCGACCCGGTGGTAGCGGTCCTGCAGGTCGCGGGCCCGAGCGCTCGCCGCCGCGAGCTCCGGGTCGCTCGCGTCGTAGGGGTCTCCGGCGAGCATCCGCTCGCGCTGGGTCCTCGTGTCCTCGCTCATGCCACGACCATAGGGAGATGCGGTGGTGGTGGGGGCCGGGTGTGCCGGAGGGAGGGCGAAGGGGGTCGCGGCCGCCGGTGTCGTAGGCTCGGTGGCGAGTCAGACGCACACCAGTGCAGAGGGAACCCGGTGCGAGTCCGGGACTGTCGCGCAGCGGTGAGGGTGACTGGCGGGGTACGACGCCACTGGGCAACCAGCCCGGGAAGGCACCCCGTCGGGACGACCCCGAGTCCGAAGACCTGCTGACTCGCCTCATCCGACCGGGCCTCGCGATCAGGCCCCCGATGCACCTGGAGACCTCGGTGTCCCACGACCGTCCCGGTGGACGACGCGTCCCCACCGTCCCGCTGCTCGTCACGCTCGTCGTGGCGACGGTGGTGAGCGCGGTCGTCTCGCTCGCCTTCGGTTCGGAGCCGCTCAGCGTCTCGGGCGTCGTCGACGTGCTGCGCGCACGCCTCGCCGGCGGCCGGGGGAGCGACCCGACCTACGACACCATCGTGTGGGAGCTGCGCGCGCCGCGGGTCGTCATGGCCGTCGTCGTCGGGGCGGGGCTGTCGATCGCCGGGGCGTGCATGCAGACACTCGTGCGCAACCCGCTCGCCGACCCCTACCTGCTCGGGGTCTCGTCGGGCGCCGGGGTCGGCGCCACCCTCGTCATCGTGCTCGGGGTCCTCAGCGGCCTGGGCGTGTGGGCTCTGTCGGCGGGAGCCCTCGGTGGTGCCCTGCTCGCGACGGCGCTCGTCTTCGGGATCTCGATGGCGCAGGGCGGGATCACCCCCCTTCGCCTCGTGCTGACCGGCGTCGTGATGTCCGCCGCCTTCTCGTCCATCTCGAGCTTCCTCGTCTTCTTCAGCGCCGACCCGCGGGCGACCCAGTCGGTGCTCTTCTGGCTGCTCGGCAGCCTGTCGGGCTCGGTGTGGGAGCAGATCCTGCCGTCGGTGCTCGTCGTCGTGCTCGCCACCGTCCTGCTCGTCGCGCTGCACTCCTGGCTCGACGCGCTCGCCGCCGGCGCCGAGGTGGCGTCGGCGCTCGGCGTACCGGTGCGGGGGCTGCGGATCGCCCTCTTCGTCCTCGTGTCGGTCCTCGTCGGCGTGCTCGTCGCGGTCTCCGGAGGCATCGGCTTCGTCGGCCTCGTCGTCCCGCACCTCGCCCGGATCCTCGTCGGCGCCCGCCACCGGGTCGTCCTGCCCGTCGCCGCGGTCGGGGGAGCGCTCTTCATGCTGTGGGTCGACGTCGCCGCCCGCACCATCGTCGCCCCGCAGGAGATCCCGCTGAGCGTCGTCACGGGCCTCGTGGGGGCCCCGGTCTTCCTCCTGCTCCTCGGCAGGCGGCACTACACCTATGCAGGAGGCGGCGAATGAGTCACCTGAGCTGCCACGGCCTCGCCGCCGCGATCGGCGGGCACACCATCGTCTCGGGCGTGGACCTCGACGTGCCGCACGGGTCGATGCTCGCGGTCGTCGGGCGCAACGGCAGCGGCAAGTCGACGCTCCCTGCCGGGCCCTCACCGGCCTGCGCCGCCGCGGCCGGGACCGTGCTCGTCGACGGCACCGACCTCGCGAGCCTCACCCCGCGTCAGCGGGCGACCCGCCTGGCGCACGTCGGGCAGGAGGACGGCCCGCCGGAGGACCTGCTCGTCGGCGAGATGGTCGCCATGGGCCGGATCCCGCACCGGCCGCCGTGGGCCTTCGACGCGAAGGGGGAGCGTCCCCTCGTCCTCGCGGCGCTCGAGCACGTCGACCTCGTCGACAAGGTCGACCACCCGTGCCAGCACCTCTCCGGCGGCGAGCGCCGGCGGGCCATGCTCGCGCGCGGCATTGCCCAGGGCGCCGGCCTGCTCGTCCTCGACGAGCCGACCAACCACCTCGACGTGCACCACCAGATCCAGCTCCTCGAGACGGTCCGGGCCCTCGGCTGCACCGTCGTCGCCGCCGTGCACGACCTGCAGCTCGCGGCCGCCCACTTCGACGCCGTCGCCGTCCTCCACGACGGCCGGCTGCACGGCGTCGGGCACCCCGCCGACGTGCTCACCCCCGAGGTCCTGCGCGAGGTCTTCGACGTCGAGGCACGGCACCTCACCGACCCGGCCACCGGCCGGGTCCACCTCGTCGTGGGCGCAGGAGCGCCCGCACCCGCCCACCGGAAGGCCCACGCATGACCTCCCTTCGCCCTGCCCGGGCCACCGCCGCGGTCCTCGCGGTCGGACTGCTCGCCGCCTGCGGTGGTGGGAGCAGCGCGGACGCACCCTCTGCCGGGGGCCAGGTGACGATCACCAACTGCGGCCAGGAGGCGACCTTCCCCTCGCCGGCGGAGCGGATGTACGTCGGTGGCGACGGCAACCTGCTCGCGATGGTGCTGGCCCTGGGTGCCGAGGACCAGGTGGCCGGCGTGAGCGGTCTGAGCGACACCCGGCAGGCCCTGTCCACCGCCTACGGCGCCGACGTCGTCGACGCCCTCCCGGTGGCGACGAAGGACTACCCGACGATGGAAAACGTCATCGCGCAGCGACCGGACGTCATGCTCGCCGGCTGGAACTACGGCTACACCGAGGAGAAGAAGCTCACCCCGGACCTCCTCGAGGACCGGGGCATCTCGGGCTACGTGCTCTCCGAGAGCTGCCGCCAGGCCGACGGCAAGCGCGGGACGATGCCGCCGTGGAAGGCCATGGCGGCCGACATCGACAACCTCGGTCGGATCACCGGTCACGAGGACCGGGCCACCGAGGTCAACGACGACATCGCCCGGCGGCGCGCCGCGCTCGAGGAGGCACCCCAGGCGACGAAGCCCCCGACGGTCTTCGTCTTCGACTCCGGCACGAAGCAGATCTTCACCTCCGGGTCCTTCGGCGCGCCGCAGGCGATCATCGAGGCAGCGGGGGCGAAGAACGCGACCGCCGACGTCAAGGACACGTGGACCGAGGTCTCGTGGGAGCAGCTCGTCTCCTCGGAACCCGACTTCTTCGCCTTCGTCGCCTACGAGGGGCAGAGCTTCGAGGACAAGGTCAAGGTCCTCGAGAGCAACCCGGCGACACGGGACCTGCCGGCCGTCAAGGAGAAGCGCTTCCTCAACCTGCCGATCCCGGCGTGGACGAGCAGCCCGCTCAACATCAACTCGGCCGAGCAGCTGCGCGTGGCCCTCGAGGAGCACGACCTCGTGCCCGCCAGCGACATCGAGCCCGAGCACGACCTCGAGCCGTGACGGCCGAGGCCGCCGGGCCGCCGGGCCGGGTCGGTGGGCCTGCGCCGCCCCGGTGGCTAGGGTGCGTGGTGTGGGAGTCACGTACGAAGCATCCGACCGCCTTGCCCGCATCGTCCTCGACCGGCCCGAGGCCGGTAACGCGCTCGACCTCGAGATGGCCCGCGCCCTGCGCGAGGCGGTCGAGCGGGCGCTCGGGGACCCCTATGTCGACATCCTGACGCTGACGGCCAACGGCGCGGACTTCTGCGTCGGGTCCGACACCTCCGCGGCGGAGCAGGCCGAGGACCCGACGACCGCGGTCTTCGAGCTCGCGGCCGCCCTCGAGGAGCTCTTCTCGCTGCTCAACAACTCGAGCAAGCTCGTGCTCGTCGGCGTCCAGGGACTGGCCGCCGGCTCCGGCCTGGGCCTCGTCCTCGCGGGCGACCTCGCCTTCTGCGCCGGCGACACGACCTTCCGCGTCGCGCCCAAAGGGCGGCACCGGCGCGCCCCGACCCCCGGCCTCGCGTGGCTCCTGCCGCGGGCCATCGGCCAGCAGCGCGCCCTCTCCTTCGGCTCGGTGGCCGCACCCTCGACGCGGCGACCGCCGACGACTGGGGCATCGCCGAGCTCGCCCCCGACGGTGACGTCGCGGCCGCGCTCCAGGACGCCGCGTCCAACCTCGGCGGCAAGCACCTGTGGGCCAACTCCGAGATGCGGCGTCTGCTCCACGCCTCGTGGGAGACCTCGCGCACCGAGCTCTCGCAGTCGGAGGCCGTGACCCTCGTGCGCGCCCTGCTCAACCGCAACCGGGGCTGAGCATGAGCGAGCCGGGCCGACCCCGCCGGCCGCTGCACTTCGGTCCCGACGCCATGGAGGCGCACGGCGGGACTCTGCCCGACCCCGCAGAGACCGCCGCGGCCGCCCACGCCGCGGCGCAGACCGTCGTCGAGGCGGGCCGGGGGTCGGCCTGCGCCGGAGACGACCCGCCAGGCTCGTGCGGCTCGTCGAGGACCTCGGCATCGACACCCCTCGCCCAGCTGTGGGCAGATCGGCCCGCGCGCAGCCTCCCCCGGCGCGCTGTGGCGGGTCTACGTCCTGCGCGCCTGGATCCAGCGCTCGCCGGAGGTCGCCGCCCGCGAGTACGGCGCGGCATGGCCGTCGCGCACGTCAACCACGCCGATCGCCGGCGTCGTCACCGCCGGGCGCCGGACGAGGTGCGCGACCTGTCCGACCGGATCCTCGGGGGAGTCTTCGACGGGGACCTCGCGGTCGCCCTCGAGCGGGCGGCCGCCTTCTGCCGGGTCGTGGCGACCGGGCGCGCCCATCTCGACGACGGCGACGTCGAGGCCGCCGCGGCCATGGTCGGCACCGCCGAGGACCTCGAGGCCAGTGCCCGGCTCTGGCGGACCGGCGCGTTGGACTGACCCGGTCGGGACCTCCGTCAGGCCCCGTCGGCCGCGCTGCGACACGGTCGCGAGGCCCCCCGCGGGAATGCGGTGACCTTCGTCGCGGTTACGCTGGGTCGGTGCGCCGGGTCGCGGTAGCCCCGGGTCCCAAAATTCGCCGCCACGAGCGGCCGTGCGCCGTGAGGCGCTCCCGACCCGGCGCATCCCCACCGGATGGTGGTGAACTCCCGATAACACACAGGTGGCCGGACGGTTCTAGGCTGTGCACGACAACCGCACGTTCCCCCCCCTGATCCGGAGACCCACCCCGTGGCCTTCTTCCGACCGTCGTCCGCTCGCGACGACGCCTTCTTCCAGCTCCTCGCCGCCAGCGCTCGCCATGCCGTGACCGCAGCCGAGCTGCTCACCCAGCTCCTCGCAGCGCCTCCCGAGGAGCGCGCTGGCCTCCTGCCCCGTCTGAAGGAGGTCGAGCACGAGGCCGACGAGGCGACCCACGCGATCATCCACAAGGTCAACTCCAGCTTCGTCACCCCCTTCGACCACGGCGACATCCTCGAGCTCGCCGGTGCGCTCGACGACTGCACCGACATCCTCGAGTCCGTGGGCCAGCACATCGTGCTCTACCGCATGGACGGCCTGATGGAGGGCATCGCCCGCCAGATGGCCGTCATCGTGCGGATGGCCGAGCTGACCGCCGACGCGATGCCGCGCCTGGCGAGCATGAAGGCCATGCCTGAGTACTGGGTGGAGATCAACCGCCTGGAGAACGAGGGCGACCAGATCTACCGCGCGCTGCTCGGTGACCTCTTCGACGGTCGCGTGAGCGACCCGATCGAGCTCATCAAGCACAAGGACGTCATCGAGCGCCTCGAGCACGCCGCCGACGCCTTCGAGCAGGTGGCGCACCGCGTCGAGAGCATCGCCATCAAGGAGTCCTGACCCTCGTGGAGTTCCTCCCCGTGGCCGTCGTCACCCTGTTGGCGATGGGCTTCAACTACACCAACGGCTTCCACGACGCGGCCAATGCGATCGCGACGTCGGTGTCGACCCGCGCGCTCACGCCGCGGGCGGCGCTCGCCATGGCGGCCGTGGCCAACCTCGCCGGCGCCTTCTTCGGCGCCAAGGTCGCCGAGACCGTGGGCCAGGGCATCATGAGGCGCCCGGCGGGCACCTCGGTCTCGTCCTGTGCGCGGCGGCGCTCCTCGGCGCCATCGTGTGGAACCTGATCACCTGGTGGTTCGGCCTGCCCTCCTCGTCCTCGCACGCCCTCATCGGCGGGCTCGGCGGTGCGGCCCTGGCGGCCGGCGCCACGGTCAAGTGGGCCGGCATCCTCGAGAAGGTCGTCATCCCGATGGTCCTCTCGCCGGTCGTCGGCATCGTCGTCGGCTTCCTCGTGATGAAGCTGATCCTGCGGATCTTCCGCGATGCCAACCCCGGCCGCACCAAGCGCGGCTTCCGCATGGCGCAGACCGCCTCCGCGGCCGCCATGGCCTTCGGCCACGGCATGCAGGACGCCGCCAAGACCGCCGGCGTCGTCGTCCTCGCGCTCACCGTCTCGGGCTACCAGTCGTCGGCCGACCACCACATCCCGCTGTGGGTCCTCGTCATGTCGGCGTCGTCATCTCGATGGGCACCTACTCGGGCGGCTGGCGGATCATGCGCACCCTCGGTCGCGGCATCATCCACCTCGACCCGCCCCAGGGCTTCGCCGCCGAGGTCACGGCCGCGTCGATCCTCTACGTGGCGACGATGCTCAAGGCGCCGATCTCGACGACGCACGCGATCACCGCGGCGATCATGGGCGTGGGGTCCACCCGCTCGCTCAAGGCCGTGCGGTGGGGCGTGGCCAAGAACATCGTCGGCGCGTGGATCTTCACCTTCCCCGGCGCGGGACTGTCCGCGGTGCTCTTCATGCTGGTGCTGCGCCCGCTCACCGGCGTCTGACCGCACTCTCCCGGCACGACGAAGGCCGGCGGATCCCCCCTGTCGGATCCGCCGGCCTCGCCGTTTCCCCCTTCGCCTCCCCGACGAAGGGGAGGTCACTCACCCGAAGCGGCCGGAGATGTAGTCCTCGGTCGCCTTCTCGCGCGGGTTGTTGAAGATCGTCTGGGTGTCGTCGAACTCCACGAGCTGGCCCGGCTTGCCGGTCCCCTCGATGTTGAAGAAGCCCGTCTTGTCGCTGCAGCGGGCGGCCTGCTGCATGTTGTGCGTGACGATGACGATCGTGTAGTCGTCCTTGAGCTCGGCAATGAGGTCCTCGACCGCGAGGGTCGAGATCGGGTCGAGCGCCGAGCACGGCTCGTCCATGAGGACGACCTCGGGCTTGACCGCGATCGTGCGGGCGATGCACAGACGCTGCTGCTGGCCACCCGAGAGGCCCGAGCCGGGCTTGTCGAGGCGGTCCTTGACCTCGTTCCACAGGTTGGCGCCGCGCAGGCTGGTCTCGACGAGCTCGTCGGCGTCGGCCTTCTTGATCTTCTTGTTGTTGAGCTTGACCCCGGCGAGGACGTTTTCCTTGATGGACATCGTCGGGAAGGGGTTGGGCCTCTGGAAGACCATGCCGACCTTGCGGCGGACACCCACCGGGTCGACGCCCTTGCCGTAGAGGTCCTCGCCGTCGATGACGATCGAGCCCTTGACGTGGGCGCCGGGGATGACCTCGTGCATGCGGTTGATCGACCGGAGGAAGGTCGACTTGCCGCAGCCCGAGGGGCCGATGAGTGCCGTCACCGAGCGGGGCTCGATGGTGACGTTGACATCCTTCACGGCGAGGAAGTCCCCGTAGTAGATGTCGAGGTTCTGGACGTCGATGCGCTTGGACACGTCAGCGATTCCTTGTCTGTCTGCGGTCAGCGACCGGTCTTGGGGGCGAAGAACTTGGAGATGAGTCGCGCGATGATGTTCAGCGCCATGACGATGACGATGAGGACGAGCACCGCGGACCAGGCCCGGTCGATGTAGGGCTGCTTGTCCACGCCCGGGTTCATGATCTGGTAGTAGGCGAAGACCGGGAGGGTCGCCATCGGGTCCTTGAACATGTTCGGGTTGAGCGACGTGCTCAGACCTGCGGTGACGAGCAGCGGCGCCGTCTCACCGATGATGCGCGCGATCGCGAGGGTGACACCGGTCGCGATGCCGGCGACCGCGGTCGGCAGGACGACCTTGACGATCGTCAGCCACTTCGGCACGCCGAGGGCGTAGCTCGCCTCGCGCAGCTCGTTGGGCACGAGGCGGAGCATCTCGTCGGTGTTGCGCACGACGACCGGGATCATGAGGATCGTCAGCGCCGCGACACCGACGATGCCCGACTTGTAGCCCGGCTCGACGAAGATGCTGAAGAGCGAGAAGGCGAAGAGGCCGGCGACGATCGACGGGATGCCCGTCATGACGTCGACGAAGAAGGTCAGTGCCCGCGACAGCCGGTTGCCGTTGCCGTACTCGACGAGGTAGATCGCGGCCATGATGCCGATCGGGACGGCGATGACCGTCGTGAAGAGGGTGATCATGAGCGTGCCCTGCAGGGCGTGCGCGATACCGCCGCCCTCGCCGACGACGCCTCGCATGGACACCGTGAAGAACTCCGCGTCCAGGCGCTTGGTGCCCTTGCTCAGCACGTCGATGACGAGCGAGACGAGCGGGATGAGCGCGAGGAGGAAGAAGGTCGTCACGACGCCGGTCACGAGGCGGTCGGTCGCGTGCCGGGACCCCTCGGTGACGCGGCTGACCACGTAGATCGCGAGGCAGTAGACGATCGCGGAGAGGAGCACCCACGGCAGGACCGAGAACCCGCCGAGGAGGAGGACGACGGCCAGACCGACGAGCGCGGACCCGGCGAGGACGCCCCAGCGGGCGGTCTGCGAGAGGCTGCCGGCAGCGGCGGTGTCGCCGCCGACGCCCTGGCCCGGGTCGTGGGGGTGCCCCCGGTGGGGATGGAGACGTTGGTCATCAGTTGGCTCCCGAGAACTCGGCCCGGCGGGAGACGATCCAGCGGGCGGCCATGTTGACGAGCAGGGTGACGAAGAAGAGCACGAGGCCGGCGGCGACGAGCGTGTTGGCCGCGACGCCGGAGCTCTCCGGCAGGTTGAGCGCGATGTCGGCGGCGATCGTCGAGCTGCTGTTGTCGGAGAGCAGCTCGATCGAGTAGGGCAGACCGGGCGAGAGGATGAGCGCGACGGCCATGGTCTCGCCGAGCGCGCGGCCCAGGCCGAGCATGGTGCCGGAGACGATGCCGGACTTGCCGAAGGGGATGACCGCCTGCTGGATCATCTCCCAGCGGGTGGCGCCGAGGGCCAGCGAGGCCTCCTCGTGCAGGCGCGGGGTCTGGAGGAAGACCTCGCGGTTCACGGCCGTCATGATCGGCAGGATCATGATGCCCAGGACGATGCCGATGACGAGCATCGTCTTGCCGGTCACCGACGCGTCACCGGCGAAGAAGGGGATCCAGCCGAGGTGCTCGTTGAGCCAGTTGCCGACCGGCTTGGAGCCGGGGCCGACGACGGACAGACCCCAGAAGCCGAAGACGATCGAGGGGATCGCGGCCAGCAGGTCGACGAGGTAGCCGAGGGCCTGGGCCAGCTTGCGCGGGGCGTAGTGGCTGATGAAGAGCGCGATGCCGATCGACAGCGGCACGGCGATGATGAGCGCGATGACCGCCGCGAGGACGGTGCCGAAGAGCAGCGGACCGATGTAGGTGACGAGGCCTTCGCCGCCGCGGACCTCGCTCGGGTCGCCGTGACGGCCGGCCATGCCTGCAGGAACAGGAAGATGGCCACGAGGACGAGGGCGACGAGGATGAAGACCCCCGAGGTCGTCGACAGGCCGCTGAAGACCTTGTCGCCGAGCCGGCGGACACCCTTCCGGGGGGACGGGGCGGAGGAAGCGGTACTCACGTGACTCTCCGGGAGCAGCAGGGGCAGGGGCGCGGCGAAGGCCCGGGCGGCGTGACGCACACCGCCCGGGCCCTCACCAGGAGGCGATCAGGATCAGCTGATCTTCTCGACAGCGGCGGTGTTCTTCTTGACCCACTCGGCCGGGAGCTCGGCGGAGCCGGCGGCCTCGGCGGAGGCCTTCTGGCCCTCCTCGCCGGTGACGTAGTTGAGCCAGGCCTTGACGACCTTCGCCTTCGCGGCGTCGTCGTACTTGAGGCAGCCGACCTGGTAGGAGACGAGGACGTTGGGGTACACGCCGGCCTCCTCGGTGTCCTTGGCGACGTCGACCGCGAGGTCGGTCTCGGACTCGCTCTTGGCCTTGGAGGCGTCAAGGATCTTGGCGGCGGACTCGGCGGTGGGCTCGACGTACTCGTCGCCGACACCGAGCGCGACGGTCTTCAGCTCGCCGACCTGCGAGAGGTCCGCGTAACCGATGGTGCCGTCACCCTTGCCGATCGCGTCGACGACACCCGAGGTGCCCTTGGCAGCGGTGCCGCCCTTGACCGGCCAGGCGTCCTCGGCCTCGTGGGTCCAGGACTTCTCGGCGGCCTTGCCCAGGTAGTCGGAGAAGTTCTTCGAGGTGCCCGAGTCGTCCGAGCGGTGGACCGTGGTGATCTTCGTCGACGGGAGGTCGGCGTCCGGGTTGTCGGCCTTGATCTTCGGGTCGTTCCAGGTCTTGATCTTGCCGTCGAAGATCTCGGCGACCGTGGCCGGCTTCAGCTGCAGCTTGTCGACGCCCTCGAGGTTGTAGGCGATGGCGATCGGGGAGACGTAGACCGGGATCTGGACGATGTCGCCACCGCAGACCTTCTTGGCCTTGTCGAGCTCCTCCTCCTCGAAGGCGGAGTCGGTACCGGCGAAGTCGACCGCACCGGCGGCGAACTGCTCACGGCCGGCGCCGGAGCCCTGCGGGTCGTAGTTGACCGTCGCGCCGCCGTTGGCGGTCTCGAAGTCGGCCTTCCACTTCTCGACGGCGGCCTGCTGGGAGCTGGCACCCATGCCCTTGATCGAGCCGGAGACGGACTCGCCGCCGTCGCCAGACGCGCCGGAGCCGGAGTCCGACTCGCTGCAGGCGGCCATCGTGAAGGTCAGGGCGAGGGCAGCGGTGGCGGTCAGGGCCTTGCGGCTGCGGGTGGAACGAATCACGTCTGTCAAACCTCTCTACAGGGGTTGGCCACGTGAATCGCGACGGCAGCCCGTCGCGACCGCCGTGGTCGTACGCATCGAAGGTAGGGAGGCTCGGTGACCTGTCGGGTCGAGATCGGTGAACAGTCGGTGAATCACGGCTGCACAGTGCGTGGTCGGGTCGCGCCCCGGCCGTCGGCGATGTAACGCGCGCGACAGCGCCGCTCGTGTGGCGTCAGCCGCGGTCGCGCGGGTGGTGCCGCTCGGCGGCGACGATTCGGGCGGCGTCGCCGGTGCCGACCACGTGGACGAGCAGCACCTCGCCCTTCGCCAGGCCGCCGGAGAGCGCGTCCTCGATGACCGACCGGCCGACGAGCCCGGGCGCGAGCGAGGGGTCGGCGCGCTCGAGGAGCAGCGCCACGAGGTCGGGCAGGACCGGGCCGTGGCTGCACAGGGCGGCGGGCACGCCGCGCTCGAGCAGGCGCCCGAGGTGGTGTCGTGCCTTGCCCGGGTCGGCGGCATGGCCCTCCTCCGACAGGCCCGGCTTGAGCCGCAGCCGCTCGCCGATGGCCGTCGCGTAGGGGGGCAAGGGTGTCGCTGGCGCGGGTCGAGGGGCTGCTCACGAGGCGCTCGATGCCGTAGCCGGCGAGCAGGGGCACGAGGTCGGCGGCCTGCTCGCGGCCCCGGTCGTCGAGGGGCCGCAGCCAGTCGTCGTCGGTCCACGTCGCGCGGGGGTGCGCCTTGGCGTGGCGCACGACGGCGAGGGGCCAGGTCGACAGGGTGCCCCGGGAGTCGGCGGCCATGAGGGCCTCGACCTGGGCGACGTCGTGCGCATAGCTCAGCCGGGAGAGGGCCTCGCCGGCCTCGAGCCAAGCGACCTCGTCGACCTCGTGGACGAGGCCGCCGTCACCGCCGGTCACCTCAGCCGCCCAGTAGCGCACCTCCTTGACCGCCGGCCCCGACTTCGACGCGACGGTGTAGGTCGTCGTCGGCAGCGGGTGGCCGAGCCGCACGCGCAGCCCGGTCTCCTCGAGGGTCTCGCGGGCCGCGGCGACGGGGAAGGTCTCGCCGGGGTCGAGCTTGCCCTTCGCCCACGACCAGTCGTCGTAGCGGGGGCGGTGGACGAGAGCGATCTGCAGGCGCCCCCGACGACGTCTCCATGGCAGGGTGCCCGCGGCCAGGACGGTGGCCATGCTCAGCGCCGGGCCTTGCGGCGGCGCTTGGCGTGCATCGCGATGAGCGCGGCCTGGATGTCGGGCAGCGGCTCACCGTCGGGGTTCTGGTGCACCCGGGTCCAGCGGCCGTCGCCGTCGAGGTTCCAGTGGGCGTAGTCGCCCGACATGCCGCGCTCGACGAGGTCGAAGACCTGCTCGACGTGGCGCGGCTCCTTGATCCGCACGAGGGCCTCGACGCGTCGGTCGAGGTTGCGGTGCATGAGGTCGGCCGAGCCGATCCACGCCTGGCGGTCCGCGCCGGTCCCGAAGAGGAAGATGCGCGAGTGCTCGAGGAAGCGCCCGAGGACCGAGTGCACCCGGATCGTCTCGCTCAGCCCGGGCACGCCGGGTCGCAGGGCGCAGATGCCGCGCACCCACACGTCGACCTGCACCCCGGCCTGGCTGGCCCGGTAGAGCGCGTCGATCGTCTGCTCGTCGACGAGCGAGTTGACCTTGACCGCGACGTAGCCGTCGCCCGTCCTGGCCTGGCGCGCCGCCTGCTCCTCGATCCGCTCGACGAGCCCGTCGCGGATGTGCCGGGGTGCGACGAGCAGCCGCTTGAACTTGCTGCGCGGCGCGACGCCCGAGAGCTGGTTGAAGAGCCGGGTGAGGTCCTCGCCGACCTCGGGGTCGGAGGTGAGCAGCCCCATGTCCTCGTAGAGACGAGCGGTCTTGGGGTTGTAGTTGCCGGTGCCGACGTGGCAGTAGCGCTTCACCCCGTCGGGCTCCTGCCGCACGACGAGGGCGAGCTTGCAGTGGGTCTTGAGGCCGACGATGCCGTAGACGACGTGCACGCCCGCGTGCTCGAGCTTGCGGGCCCACTCGATGTTGTTCTGCTCGTCGAAGCGCGCCTTGATCTCGACGACCGCGAGCACCTGCTTGCCCGCCTCGGCGGCGTCGATGAGCGCGTCGACGATCGGGCTGTCACCGCTGGTGCGGTAGAGCGTCTGCTTGATCGCGAGCACGTGCGGGTCGGCCGCCGCCTGCTCGATGAAGGCCTGCACGGAGGTGGAGAAGGAGTCGTAGGGGTGCTGCAGCAGCACGTCCTGCCGGGCGATGCGGCCGATGAGGTTGGCGGCCTTCGATGACTCGGCGGGCGCCAGGTCGGCATTGGTCCGGGCCACGAAGGGAGGGAAGTGCAGGTCGGTCCGGTCGATGTCGGCGATCTCGTTGAGCCCGCGCAGGTCGAGCGGGGCGGGCAGCCGGTAGACCTCGTCGTCGCTGACGCCGAGCTCGCGGCTGAGCAGCTCCATGACGTGGTCGTCGAGGTCCTCCTCGACCTCCAGCCGCACCGGCGGGCCGAAGCGCCGCCGGATCAGCTCCTTCTCCAGCGCGGCGAGGAGGTTCTCGGCGTCGTCCTCCTCGACCTCGAGGTCCTCGTTGCGGGTGACCCGGAAGGAGTAGTGCTCGTGCACCTCCATGCCGGGGAAGAGGTGGTGCAGGTGCGCGGCGATGACGTCCTCGAGCGGGACGAAGCGCGCCTCGAAGAGGTCGGAGGTCACCGAGGCCTGCGCGCGACGCACCTTGAGGAAGCGGGGGAGTGAGGGCGGCATCTTGATCCTCGCGAAGTGCTCCTTGCCCGTCTTGGGGTTGATGAGGATGACGGCGAGGTTGAGCGAGAGCCCCGAGATGTAGGGGAAGGGGTGGGCCGGGTCGACGGCCAGCGGCGTGAGCACGGGGTAGATCTGGTCGCGGAAGAGCTCGCTGAGCCGCTCCTGCTCGGACTCCTCGACCTCGCTCCACCGCACGATGCTGATGCCCTCCTCGGCGAGGGCGGGGCGCACGCTCTCGTCGAAGATGCGGGTCTGCATGTGGGTCAGGTCGTGCGCGATGCGGGCGATCTGCTCGAGCACCTCGCGCGGCTCGAGCCCGGAGGGGCTGCGCACCGCGATGCCGGTGGCGATGCGCCGCTTGAGGCCGGCGACCCGGACCATGAAGAACTCGTCGAGGTTGCTCGTGAAGATCGCGAGGAAACGCGCCCGCTCGAGCAGGGGGACGCTCTCGTCGGCCGCGAGCTGCAGGACCCGCTCGTTGAACTGCAGCCAGCTGATCTCGCGGTCGAGGAAGCGGTCGACCGGCAGGTCGGTGGCGGGCGCCGCGTCCTCGGGACGGCTGCGCACGAAGCGGCCGTTGGCCGCGCGGGGCCGCAGCTCGGGGGTGGCGTCGGGGGCCGAGGAGGTGATCGAGACGTCGCTGGTCGGGGCCGCGCCCGGTCGGCGAGCCGGGACCGACGGTCGGGGTGCTGGGGCGGAGGCGTCCGACATGGCGCTCATCCTTGCACCGAGGGGTGAACCTCGTGTGAATACATCACGTGGAGGGCCTTGCGGGTGAAGCCGGCCCGCTCGTAGGTCGCCAGCGCCGGCGTGTTGTCGCCCTCGACGTAGAGCTCGACCTCGCGCACGCCCCGACGGGCCAGGTGCGCCAGGCCGAGGCCGGTGAGCGGGCCGGCGAGCCCGCGACCCTGGCAGTCGGGGTGGACGCCGACGACGTAGACCTCGCCGACGTCGCCGCCGGGCGGGTCGATCTTCGTCCAGTGGAAGCCGACGAGCCGGCTCGGGTCGTCGTCCTCGAGCAGGATGACCCCCTCGGGGTCGAACCACGGCTGGGCCATCCGCTCGTCGAGCCCGGCCCGGTCGAGGGCGCCCTGCTCGGGGTGGTGGACGAAGGCCGCGGCGTTGACCTCGAGCAGCGCGGTCTCGTCGGTGCCGGGGACGAAGGTCCGGTGCCGCACGCCGTCGGGGAGGCCGGGGTCGGTCTCGTCGCCCTCGCGCACGTCGCGGGAGAGGACGAGCAGCTCACGGACCACCTGCAGGCCGAGCCGGAGGCCAGGGCGCGGGCGGCCGGCAGGTCGCCGTGGGACCACGGCCGCGCGTCCCGGGCGCTCCTGCAGCACACGCTCGAGCAGCGGGTGCCGACCCCCTTCGCCCGGGAGTCGGGGTGCACGAAGAGCTCGACGGACCCGTCCTCGGCGACGGCTGCGTAGCCGGCGAGGTCGTCGCCGTCGGTCGCGACCTGGTGGCTGCCGGGGCGCGGCAGGGCGAGCTCGAAGGCCTCGCTGAGCGGCGCGACGTCGTCGGCGGAGGCCGCGTCGAGGGCACCTGCGGCGACCCGGTCCACCAGGGCGTCCGGCAGCACGTCGAAGGGAGTGATGGTCACGGTCACAGGGACACCGCCTCGGTGTCGGCCTCGTCGTCATGGGCGGGCACGAAGCGGTAGCCGACATTGCGGATCGTGCCGATGAGCTGCTCGTGCTCGCTGCCGAGCTTGGCCCGCAGGCGACGCACGTGCACGTCGACGGTACGGGTGCCGCCGTAGTAGTCGTAGCCCCAGACCTCCTGGAGCAGCTGGGCGCGGGTGAAGACGCGGCCGGGGTGCTGGGCGAGGTGCTTGAGCAGCTCGAACTCCTTGTACGTCAGGTCGAGCAGGCGCTCGCCGAGCCGGGCGGAGTAGCTGCCCTCGTCGATCGTCAGATCCCCGGCGACGATCCGCTCGTCGGCCTCGTCCTCGACCGCGTCGCTGCGGGTCATGACCAGCCGCAGCCGGGCCTCGACCTCGGCGGGGCCGGCGTGCTCGAGGAGGATGTCCTCGACCGCCCACTCGGCGTTGACCGCGGTCAGGCCGCCCTCGGTGAGGATCGCGATGACCGGTGCGGAGGTGCCGGTGGCGCGGATGACGCGGCACAGCGAGCGGGCCTGGACGAGCGCGGTGCGCGCGTCGACGAGGACGACGTCGACGGCGGGGGCGTCGATGATCGCCGATGCCTCGGCGGGCAGCGTGCGCACCTGGTGCCCGAGCAGCCCCAAGGCCGGCAGGACCTCGGCGCTCGGCGCCAGGTCGTCCGTGAGGAGCAGGAGTCGGGCCATCGCGACCCAGAATAATCGGGCGGCCCGCTACCCTCGCGTGGTGACCACGCCAGTACCCGTCGAGCCAGAGACCCGAGCGGCCCGCCGTGCCCTGCGCGCGAGTGCGGGAGAGTCGCCGACCCCCAGGCTCCGCCGCCCCGGTCACGCCCGGTCGTCG